>JAGQHF010000094.1 GCA_020431985.1 Nitrosarchaeum sp.
ATAAAAATCTCAAATAATTACTCAGGAATCCTTTTTAATGACTGATAATTAGTTTTAATATCGAGTTTTCTGCGGATGCAACTCTCTGAGCGTGTGGTTGTGAAACCCACCTCACTGAGCATTTCTGGTCTATTGATTGTTCTGATCGGTTAACCTATCTTACCCTTTATCTTTATCTCTTCAGATGTGTTTGATGGTGTGGTTTGATCTACATATCTAATCTCATACCAGTCTCCAATGTGCACCGTTTTTCCATCTATGGTTCTGGGAATTTTGATGATCACTTCAAAAACTCCTGTGTTTTCTCCTGTCTCAAGCATATATGACGCATTTGCATCAAAAACTGGATTAGATAATGTGGTTCTAATGCCTCCCTCTCCTCTGTATTCAAATTTACTTAGTGAAATCCTGTTAACATCTCGAGAGTCCAAGTTTGCATCTGACTCATAGATTCTTACCACAAACTCATGACCTATCCTCGTTTTTCCGCCACCTGAAGTCTGCAGCTGCGCATACGTCTTTCCCAATGGAATTGATTTGGTACTGATTCGCTGTTCTCCTGACATATCTGATTCATCAATGTATCTTATTTCCACTATGTCATCTTGAGAAATTGGTCGTCCGTTAATTGAATCCGGAAGTTGTAATTTTACATAAAATTGTCCCGTATCAGGTCCTGTCTCAATCATGGTTTCTGGTCCCTGTATAACAACACCATTGATTGTAAACTCTAATAGTCCTGAAGTTGGAATCACTTCCACTCCACCATGTGCAATATTCAAGTCAGGATCTGTTATGTAAAAATTAACTATGGATCCTCCAGAGGCTGGTATGTTTGTAATCTGAGGAACTGATGAACTTGCCATGTTTTTTGTCATCGTAGTTTCCTGCAAATCTTGCATCTTAATATCGTCTGTGATTTTGATTTTTTCTTGCTCAAATACATGAATGACCGATTTAATGTATTCACGTTCATTTAATTTTAAAAAAGTCGGCTCACTCAGACAAGCAATTTTTTCAGACTGTAGTATGACCAGTGTATATCCTGGCTTGCATGTAATGTGCTCTATTTCTATTCCCCTATCTGCTTGTTTTCTAGGAGGTTCTTCACCATAAACAATGTTTGGAATTGCTAAATACAGGAAAAACACACAACTGATCATCATACAAAAAATGACTTGATTTTTAGCCACACTGGTAATATCTAAAACATCATTAAAAAAGATAGAGACTATTTTGTAATACATGGGAGCATGCATGTCTAACGTATTTCCTACTTATCTCTCGGATTCACCGTTAGCATGTGACTGTTTTTGACCTCTTGATGGTCTGTTTAACAATCCAATCTAAACTGAAAGAATTATCGAGGTTATTTGTAAACCTGATATAATATGCGATTATAGTCAGCTTTCAAGATACTAATTTGGTTTCTAATTTCAATGATGTTTGCGCTGTGCATCTCTACTTGTTCGTTAAAGTCAGCAGGTCTTTTTGGTTCATGCAATAATGAGCGGAGTAGTTCTTTGGCAGCGCTTAACTCTTTTTGAAGTTTTGAAATCTGATTTTCAAGATTAGAAACTTTATTGCTGACATCTGTATTTCCTGCCGGTTTTACTGTAATGCTTGTAGATTCCTTTGCTGTTATCTTGGCAGATGTCATCTGGCAGGAATTGGGAGCAATCCTGTCCCCCAAATTGACAGTTGTGGATTCTGTATCTGAGGCTACAATAATTGTTGGTAGTCTAACTTGGTTTTTTCCAGCACACGCCTCAAACACTGCATCAAAGGTGTTCTCTCCACTAACTGCCTTTTTTGCGGTTATGAGATTAACAGTCTCCCCTTCGATTGGGACTCCCGTAAATGAAACTTTTTGAATGTTGTATTTTTCGTTTGACACTGCATATAGTGTAAAGTACAGTCTGTGAAGATCCTCCTTTGCCTCATTTAGCTGTTTTCTCAACTCTGCAATCTTCGATCCCTGCTTCATGTCTGGGGATGACTTATCACCTAGTAACTTTCGTGTTGTTGTCAACTCCTCTTGCAATGAAGATATTTTTGACTCCATCTCAGACAATATTCCTGACACATCTCCCTTGTTTAGCAGAGTTACTCTGATGGAATCTGGATTTGCAGCCCTGATAAAGGTGGTACTAAGAGTACATGTGTTTGGTTCAATATTTTCAGACATCTCATAATGCTGCGTTTGACTATCTGATTTTATCAGAATGTCAGGAACGTAGATCTTTTGAGCAGAAGCACATACCTCGAATGTATAGTCATATCCTGAAGCGGGAGACTTTGGGGTTAATTTACCAAACTGAGTCTTTACAGGTTCTGCATACAATTTGTTTATTGTACCTAATGGGACACTTTGCTTGTTTAATTGAACCCCCAGCAACTTTTCATCTACAGGGTTTGCCCACCCCTTAGAGACCAGCTTTGATACGTTGCTTGCTTTGACACAAGCAACCGAGTTTGTTTCAACTTTTGTCACTTTGAACATTCCACTTTCACAGACAACATCCTCTGTAGATATGCCGAGGCTGGCTTGTTTTTTGGGAGGCAAAACATCTCCAAACGATTCGCTAATTGATGTAGCATATACTAAAAGAATGAATGTAACTATTGAGGAAAAGATATGCTTTTTCAATTATACTTCTTCCCGCTTTCTATAATGCTTTGATAAGCCATTTGTGTTGTCATGATTGTGGATATGTTGCAATTATTTGAATGCCTCTAATATTTCTGAATCAAACTCAATTGCATGATCTTTCTTCATTGAACGTGATATGGATGAAAGAATCTTTTGTATCAAAATTCATCCTCCAAAAATATCCAAGATAGCCCCATAACATCCATAGCGGATGTGTTCTGCCTTGACAATAGACTCAATTGCATTCTTTCCCTTTCTTTTACTGGCGTTTTAACCAGATTTTTTAGTGGCTCAGGTTGCCTTGATTTCAAAGTTAAACTTTGCATGATTGGTCATTAAAATAAAAATATTATACCATGATGCTTGTTTTGTGGCATGCCTTTGGCCTTAGAATCTTGAATTTCAGTTTTTTTATAAATTACCTGCTCTGATAGTTTGATTGACCTTGCATTCTGGTATCCTGCTTTTGCCATCCCTAGCATATTCAACGAACCATTCTAGACAGTTTGCAAGCGATGCTTGTTGCTTTGGTCTTTAATAACTCATAGAATATCTGTGAAGGTATAGATATGCACCGTATTATTCCGAAATATGTCTATTAAGGGGAACAAGTTCACAGTTTTACAGTTATTAAAGGGGATTTAGGTAAGGCCGTTATGCCAAGTCGACAGGATCAAATCTGGATTCAGCTGTGGAGAGAGAATTCCCCTGATATAAGAGACAGGGTAGTCGGCTGGAGAAAACAAAATGCTGTCACTAGAATAGAAAAACCTAGCAGATTACAAAGAGCTAGAAGACTGGGTTACAAGGCAAAACAAGGAATTATTGTTGTTCGTATGCGTGTTGGCACAGGTGGTATGAGAAAGAAAAGACCTACTGGAGGAAGAAGGCAGAAACATCTGGGTGTTCTAAGGATAAAGGCAGATGACAACATGAAGACAGTTGCTGAGAGAAGAGTACTTGAACGATATCCTAACATGAAGCTTTTGGGCTCTTACTTTGTTTACAAAGATGGAATGCACTATTGGTATGAAGTCATCTTGGCAGATCCGATTCATCCAAGAATTGCACAGGACAAAGAACTTAAAAAAAGACTAGCTACTACTGCCTAAGTTGAAGCCTGCTATTCTTGTTTTGTTATTTCTGACTATGATGTCAACTCCCGTATTTAGCCAACCGCTCTCGGATAGGACGGGTCTTGTCAATAGAATGGATATTGAGTCTGGAGGGACTTCATTCGAGGTTGAATTAGTTTCAAATTTTGAATTGACAAACCATAAGTTCATTCAAGAAGAAAAACGCCTAACAATTTTCGTAAATAGTGGGCTGAACAACAATCTGGGTGAAATGATAATTCCCAGAGATCTAATGAATGGAAATTTTACTTTCTATATCAATGATGAACCATATTATCCAAAAATAAGTTCTAATGACAAGATTTCATTTATCACATTAAATTTTACTGGCATAGGCAATAATAAAATCGACATCATCGCAACCGAAACGCCAAGCGTTAGCAACACACTTGAATTTGTTATTGACGATAATCCATCTGAAGGGGGTGGATGCCTAATTGCAACCGCAGCATACGGAACAGAAATGTCTCCGCATATTCAACAATTGAGAGAAACACGTGACAATGTGTTGTTAAAAACACATTCAGGGCAGCTATTCATGAAATCATTTAACGCTTTCTATTATTCTTTTAGTCCTGCTATATCTGATTATGAAAGACAAAATCCGGTTTTCAAAGAATTCATAAAATTATTATTGACTCCAATGATTTACTCTCTTTCCATTTACAATCACGTCCAGTTGGATACTGAGGGACAAATTGTGGGGGTCGGAATGGGAATTATGGCACTCAATACGATTATCTATATTGCTGGCCCTACATTTATTTTAGTAAAACTAAAACGATAATTTTTTTCACATGCTGATTTTATGCATGCCCAAATATCAAAGTGGTTATCACCTTTTGTTTTTATTTTATTATACATTTTGTGTCATGTGGATAATGCAAAAATCGCTTTGATAGGTGGATTCTGTGTTGCAGTGGCATTGTCTATAGTGGTTGCTCTGATTAAATAACAGCAGCTAATTCTATCCCAGAAACATCTGATACATTATCATTAATTTTCATTGAGTAGTTTCTCAATCATTGCCTCGATATCTGTGGATTGGCCAAATGATACATCCCTTAAGATCCCTTTCCTGTCTACCAAAATTGTAGATGGGGTTCCTTGCAATGCAAACTTCTCAAATGTTTCTGCAGAATATTCTTTTGCACTCATGTAATCCTTGACTCTCTGAATTATCTGGTTTCTATACTCTTCTGGTTGAGAATCAAAGTCTGGAATCTGCGGATAAATAAACTGAAGTATTTTCTCTTGCGTTATCTCCTCACTTGATTTTACGAGATTATCCATAGCCAGCGGAAATGGAATCTTGTATGGTATCTTGTTGCCTTCTTTTAGTTGACCGTACATTGAGAGCGCTTTCTGCGTCTCACCGATAACTTGACCCGTTTCAACTAACATCTTTAAATTCTCAAACGTATTTTTGTCAAAATCCTCAAATGCCGTGGCAATTCCCAAAACTCTAACTCCATCATCTCTATACTTGTTGTAGATGTTTATTGCCTCAGGGATGCCGTACAAGAAACATCCTGGGCAGTTAACCTGAAAAACTTCTACAAGTACAATATGATCCTTTTCCTTATCGAAGTTTGTCGGCATTCCCTGCACCCACTCTGAAACTCCGAAGTTTGGTACCTTTTGCCCTATTATCGCGCTCATATTTCTTAGTAAAGTTTTTTCTATTAAATATATAACTCGTGTTTTGCTATTTTCGATGAAATAATACAAAACACGTATTGTAAGGATTATCAAACATATTTGCAGGTGGGGAATGGCAAAAAATGAAAGGATAATTGCACAGGATCTAGCGGAATTAAGGCATGCCCTACAAACTCGTGATAGTATGCAAATACAAGAGTTATGCGAAATCCTTGCAAAAGAAATCAAGAAATATCCTGTCAAACCTGACATCATTGATCGATTAAAGACATTATCTGAATGGACTGATTGGGATATCTCTTCCAAATTGACCGAGAAAAAAATTAATGAAATTACTATGCTTATTGATATTCTTGTTTCATCCTAATGTTATCTACATGTTGAATAATTACCAATTATGATTTGTTACTGTTTTTTCTGCCTAATTCTTAGTTGAACTTGATAGTGAGACTTAAAGATCATCATCGAAAATTAATACCATGTATGAGAATTCTCATTCATGGAGAAAACGATTAAGACTACAACGTTTAGTTGCATTGGCAAGAAAAGAAATAGCGTCTGGTAGAAAATTGGATGATATTTCTCTTGTATTGGAGCAAGAGATGCAAGTTCGATGGAGGTTAGCAGCAACTACACGACGGCAATACCTGATTATTATCAGTAAAGTACTTTCAAATAAATTTGTATTGACTCCTAATGTCTGATGGACAATAAATCCCTACTGTTTAATGTTTATGATGTTAACAATGTTAACAGGATCAATATATTGATCAAAATCTGATAATATTCATGAGAAAAAGTAATACGTTGAACAGATATGCTATTTCAATTCATCTGAATATCTGCAGAAATGATACATCTGATGATGCTGATGAAAACTTTCAATTTATCAAGAGGTATAATCTTGATGGATTGTCTTGAAACAATTTTTCGTCCTTCTTTTGGGATTGATTCTGATTTCAGAATATCTGTTTCCTTCTGTTCTTGGAAAATTAGACTATGTCAACAGTAATAGGAAATACAACAAATCTGTGTGATTCTCTCGTAACAACTAATTGCATTATAAAACATCACTCTCAGTTCAATACATAGAAATTACAATTTAGCTTGTTTATCTCTGTTGTCTACTTGGATCTAAAAAACAGAATCAGAAAATTTCAAGAAAAAAAACTCGATGAGGTTCTGACTCATTTGGAATATCATTCTAGCATGAAAATTGATTTGGAGAAAAAATTGAATTCCTGTTTTGGAGATGAAAGATCAGAAGTTGAAAAAGAAATTACTCATCATTCTAAAATGAAAGATATTTGGAAGAATAACGTCGACAAGATCAAAAAAGAAATATCTAAGTTAAACTGAGTATTCTGTCGCCCAAAACAATATTTAATTCAATAGTGTCTACTTTTCTATTGGAACAATCGGAAATTGATGAAATATTACAATATGTTAATAAAAAATATGCCGAAAATGTTCCACGTGCAGTAAGATTTGTAGTACGCAAGAAAATGAAAATGATTGAACAATTCAGTATTGATGAAATGCCTCTTGCCCTTCGAAATTGTACCGTTGAAAACTATGTCACAATAATTAAGAATGCCCTACGCAGTGGTAATCTTAAATTTTGATTTTTTGTTACATTGCATTACTCTGACTGATGAAAATTAGTGATTGTTATATAGAATTTGGATGACCTTTGGTTTCAACCCCTTCGAGTAACCTAATATAGGACCAAAAACTCCGAAAATAAATGCAAGTAGTGACTGATGATAGGTTACAATTATTTGCTGAGATGGAAGCGAAATATGAGCAGCGAGATGTTGAATATTTTGTTAAATTGTTAGATCATCCTGATTATGTTGTTAGAACTAGGGCAACATGTATTTTAGTTGACTTTGGAGGTGAAGACAAAGTACCATACATTGCCAAAGTTCTCAAAAATGATGAAAATGAACTTGTAAGACATGAGGCAGCCTTTTCTCTTGGTCAAATGTGTTATTCCAGTGCCATTCAACCCTTGGCAGATGCCACACTTAATGATCCCAGCATGTTTGTAAGACATGAGGCAGCTATTGCACTTGGAGTGGTGGGTTCTAAAGATGCGAAAATAACCCTGGAAAAGGCATTAAATGATCCTGACAAACCAGTAGTGGAATCGGCAATAGTTGCACTATCTAACATTCAATTTATGGAAAGATTAAGTAAGAATGAGAAATTTGCTAAATTAACTGGTGGATAGATGAATTTCTCTTATGGTGTAATTGCTGCAGTTGGTATACTTGTTGCTATTTCATTAGTGTTAATTTCTACGTCTCCAAATGATATAATAGAACCTCGTAATGTTACTGCAGAAAAAGCAAAACCCACAATCTGCACCATGGAATATGCTCCTGTATGTGGTGTTGACGGCATTACATATGGAAATAGCTGTATGCTTAACGCAGCTGAAGTTCAACTGGATTATCAAGGCGAGTGTAAAATGCCTGCACCAGAAGCAATGCCTGAGCCAGAAGCAATGCCTGAGCCAGAAGCAATGCCTGAGCCAGAAGCAATGCCTGAGCCAGAAGCAATGCCTGAGCCAGAAGCAATGCCTGAGCCAGAAGCAATGCCTG
>JAGQHF010000095.1 GCA_020431985.1 Nitrosarchaeum sp.
AATGCAGGTCAAGAAGTTGCATTTTATCTAGATTTGCAGGAAATGTTTAGTGAAAAGACCAAAAAAACTGTAGAGTACAATCTTGCAATAATGCAAAATGATTCTAAGATTTTCAGCAAACAATTTACTGGCAACGTAAATTCAGACAATCCCAATGAGCATCGCATCACCTTTGATTCTGAAAATGCAGGTACTGCAAATCTGATCATCTCTGACATTGATGGGTATTCTCTTTCAAAAGGCAACTTTATCATAGTAATTCAAGCACCGGATAACCTTCCAGATAAAGGAAATTCCAAACCTGAAATTCCATCTTGGATTAAAAACAACGCTGGATGGTGGGCAGATAATCAGATTGATGATGATACATTCGTGCAGGGAATTGGATATTTAGTAAAACAAAAGATTCTCCAAATTCCTGCTACAGCAGCATCTCAAGAATTTGGTTCAAATGAAATTCCATCTTGGATTAAAAACAACGCTGGATGGTGGGCTAATGACCAAATCGATGACGCTACATTTCTTCAAGGGATTCAGTTTTTGATAAGACAGGGGATTGTTGTAACCTGACAAAAAACAAGATGTGTGATTGTGTGGGGGCATGATCTTTAAATCAAATTTGAGATGAACTTGTGCAAAGGAATCTGTATCAGATTTGAAATCAAAAGTTTCAGAGGAAAGACCAGATACGATAAAGGTCAGAAGCGATGCCCCCAGTGCCAAGTTTTTATGGTTTGCGCAGACGTCAGATGTCCATGCTGCAGTTGCATTTTGCGTGTTACTCCCAGAACAAACAAGTCTCGCAAACTATTTCACAAAAGGAAAAATGAATCAAGATACTAGCAAGGCTAGATATGCAGGAGTTAGATTACTGTGACAGTAACATATGATGATACAGACGCACCTGGAGTCTGTGCACCAAGAAGAACCTTGTATTCTCCCGGTTCTATTTTTTCATCTACCTGTATGGTTACAGGAACTTGTAAAGGCTGGTTTGAGATTTGTCTGGATTTGTTGTCTGTCTTAACCTTGATTAGTTCAGAGCTGGCATTTCCAGAGAATATCGTCTCAATATTATGATCAGTTTTTGGCATCACTGTAACTATAATCTCTTTGGCTTCTCCGGGATTGATTGTAATGTTATCTTGGGCCATATCAAGGAAGATTGGAATTGCAACAGACGTATCCAGTACACCAATTTTGTTTTCTACCCATTCGGTAAACCAAACTTTTTGATCTTCAAATGCAAATCCAAAGCTTTGTGATGTTCCGCAATCCTTCATCTCTCCGCAATCTGCCCACTTTGAATTCTTTGATGGAATGTCATACTCTACTAGGAATTCAGAGACAGGATCAAAAACTGCCAATCTGTTGGCAGTTTGCTGATTAAACCACATGTTTCCATTAGGATCAAAGTCATTCCAATAAGGCCTTGTAATTGGGGTTTTTATCAAGCCTGACGAGTTACCATACGTCCATATCGGGGAGTTGGATGTCACAAATTCCACTATTTTTGTATTTTCAGGATCAAAGCTGTAAAATGAACTGCTTGCAGTATCTGCAATCCATATGTTTCCTGATGGTCCAATTGAGACCCCGTTAGGTGCACTGATGCTGGAAGGTAAGGAGAACTGTTCGGTTTGATGTGTGATGGAATTTGCCTTGATGAGTATCGATTCCTTTTGATACTTCCACATTACAAACCAAATATTTCCATCACTATCCACTGAAGCCTGACTGGTAAAGAATCCCTCAGGTATTGAAATGGAAGCAGGTGCCATTTTATTTTCATCCAAATCACTATGTTTCAAAACAACGACCTGGTTTCCTGTAAAGTCGTTTATCACAAAATTATCATTATAGAATCCTATCTTTTGTGGATATGATTTTCCTTTGTCAGTTGGAATGTCAAATTTGAAATATTTTTTTTCTGGAATTGAGAACTTCCAGAGCGAACCATGTGCATCATCAGTAAACCAAATCTCGTCATCTTGGGTGTAAAAAATTCCCCATATCATTGAGGCCCTCTTTAGGTCCCACTGATCATTTTCATATTCTGTAAACTCTTCAGATTCTGGATCAAACATTGCCAAGTTTCCAGTGTTTGTTTGGGCAAACCAAATTTTTCCATTAGAATCTGCAATTATCGAAAGAGGTTGGGTACAAGGAGTAGGAATCTCAAATTCTTGGATGTATTGATTTGATTTGGCTACTGAATTACCACAATGCTGTTCTCTCTCATCAGGAGAGTAGTGATCTGCAGGAGTTCCTGTTAACTTGATTTTATCTTCAATCTCAGTAGTTTCGACAATGTTAGTTTCTTGCATTGCTGTTGGCTCTTCATAAATTGTCAACATTAATGCAATAGCTATCAAAACTGCAATTCCACCTATGAAATATACATAATTGGATTTTTTCACAACTTGAATTATCTCAGATTAGTTATAATTGCTGACAATGTTTTATGGTTGTACCAATTTAGAAAAAGATAGATCTAATAATTGAAAACACCAATACCACAAAAATTAATCTTTAATTGGATTTTTTAAGAT
>JAGQHF010000096.1 GCA_020431985.1 Nitrosarchaeum sp.
AGAGTAAAAAAGAGGGGACTTTTATGACAGATTTTGTGCATTTGCCATACAAAACAGTGTACGTACGAGATATGATAAAGATGACACTGGATGATCTTCTAAACATGATGTCTACCTTAGAATCTGGGAATGCGTATTGGATTGATGGCGTACTTTTTGCAAGTTTTGCAATGACCGATTCTGAAGAATTGGCAAAAAAGGAGATTCAAGGAGAAACATATCTTGACAAAATAATTTTTACAAAATATGAACAATACACAAAGACAGCCAAATCTTCCACCAATCTGGAGATAAACATTCTAAATGTGGAGAAAAGTAGATTATTTCAAGACTTGATAAAATGGCTAAAACAACAACCTATATGGAATGAATAGCCTCTCAACCCCGGAAAAAATATACTTAAACACAGTTTTGTTTAAATCTCAATTATTACGGCAGAGCGTTCAGACTCTGCAAGTTCTTGCCTAACTCCGTCAAGAATTTGTGAAGGTGATGTAAGACTGGAATAGTCTAGTAGTTTTAGATCGTTTATCAAGTGCACCTGTGGTGCGACATCGGAATTTCTTGATTCCATGAATTCGTCTAACTCTTCCATCAAAGAAATTTTGCCCCCTTGGAACACCTTCCCATTTTTTATAGATAGTTTTGGTTTTCCGTATCTGTCCAGCACTAGAATATGATGTCTGTTTTTTTTACTAAACAACTTCTTGACTTCTATATGGCCTGTAAAAACAAAATAGTGATCCGTCTCAAAACTTAGTTCGACTAATTCTTCGGATATGTCGATAATCTCACTTGCTCTTTTTCTAGCATCACTCAGAGTAAAAATATTTTTAGATGTTTCTGCACTGTCAAGCTCAACATTTCCTACAGCAGTTACACGTAAAAGTGATTTTTCTGATATGTATTCGCTGTTGATAACTATCGATTCTGGGAGTGCGCCTTTATCTACTAACATACTGTGAATTTTTTTGTGAGCTAGTGATATCTTCTCGGGAGTAGGTTCTGCCATAGTTTGTTCAATTTCTTCTTGAAGCATAGATGACGCAACTCCGATGGAGGAAATTACTTCGGCGTGTTCTGCCCTCTCATATTCTATCCCCATTTGTTTTGCAACAAATGGAACAAGTACAGATGCACCTCCTCCACCTCCAATTAGTTTAGTACTGCTTGGTGGAAGCTTGAATTCCTTCAGTATGTGACTAATTGTTTTCATGATCTCAAAAGAGGCTGTTTGAATTATGGACATTGCAATCTCATGAAATGGCATATGAACATGTTCTGCAAGGAGTTTCAGTGCAATTTTTGCAGATTCCTGGTTTGCATAAGAGTAATCTCCTTCGTTAATCATGCCTAGAGCATTCGCAGCACAGGTGTTTGTAATTGCAAACGTCTCTTTTTCACATTTTATAGCAACATATTCTGCTTTGTCGTTTGGTTTTGGCTTGATTAGGATAATTTTTCCTGTTTTTAGGTCTGCTGGATCAGCAAAGCAAGAATAACGCAATCCTGCAATGTGTGCACTTCTTGGACCAACATGGGATATTCTATTTTTTTCCAATCCCACCATGCTTCCACCAGCAACTCCCAATATCCTCACGTCCATTGAACGAATGCATGTGGGATGATCTTTTACAGTAGCATAGCGTATCTCCGGTTTTCCATTTTTAATAATACAGATGTTTGTGCTGGTTCCTCCAACTTCAACGAAGATGCCATTTGTCACTTTTAGGTGCAATAGTGCGCCTGCCACGCTGGCAGCAGGGCCTGAAAGGATTGTCAGTATGGGTTTTGTCTTAAATGTGTCCATGCTTGATACCCCTCCGTCACCTTTCATTATCATCAAGGGGGCAGTTACTCCTGTTTCACGTATTGCCTCTTCTACATAATTTGCAACCTGAAATGTTTTTGGAAGTACGCTTGCATTAACTGCAGCCGTTAGGGTGCGTATCTCTAATCCATATATTCCTGAAATTTCATGCGAGGCAGTAGATGGTAAATTCTGCTTTGATGATTCATTCATGACAAACAATTCGTTTGAGGGATCATCCACTCCAAATGCTTCTGTTGCGACAATAACCTGCGCACCCTTGTCTTTTAACCTTTGAACTGTTTCTTCTACTTCTTTATCTGTGATCAAATGAGATGTGTCAAGAAACTCGTGTGCTACCTTGATGTCTTGATTTGTGTTAATTGATGGGTCTTGCAGATTGGTACGCTTTATCACGTCTTTTTTTGTAGGGCCTACCCCCATCGCTATAATTCCAACTTTGGAGGTGTCAGATTCCAACAGTGCATTAATTGCCTGAGTGGTGCTGTGTGATATCAGTTCAATTTCATCAATACCAATTCCTGTTTCCAATACTTCTGTTAACGCAGTAACAATTCCTTCCGATACTCCTCGCTTGGCGTTGTGAGTTGTAGGTACTGTAGATTTGCCAAGTATGTTTCCAGTCTTGGCATCAATTGCCACTGCTTTTGTGAATGTCCCTCCTACATCGATTCCTATTCTGACTCTGCGCTTATTCAACAGTAGAAGCACCTCTAGATTTTCTCATCGAGGCTAGTTGCGTTTCTTTTCTTGGCCTCATTACAAGAACATATGTTGATGCAACTAGATAAACAGCAAGCAAAGCAATTTGGCCTATTATTGTTTCAAGAGTAGGGTATATTCCGGTCATTGCTGCTAAATTGATATCCAATCTTGGGATAATTCCAATAAGACCCGTATATGGAAGAACCTCGATTATCTGCAATTCGCGTATCGCGTTTCCTAAAAATGCAATTGACAGGTATGCGCCTACTCCCATGGTTAAGCCAAACAATGCGCGCAATGGTAATCTCTTTCCAAGCTTTCTCATTACAAAATATAACAAAAGCAAGGAACCAATCCCTATGACAAATCCGAGTCCAACAAATGCCTCCATATACTTTGCAAATCCAGACATTGCTTGGTAGAATAAGACAGTCTCGAATCCTTCTCTATACACCGTAAAGAACGACAACATGACAAACACCATCACACTTCCTGTCGTTGTGGCCTGCCAGACCTTTGCCTTGACAAACTCCATCCATTTTTTGTGCTCAATCTTGTTCAATACCCAAAAGCTGACATAAAACAATACGGCCGTGGCAGACAAGGCAGCAATAGCTTCTATCAATTCTCGACTTGTACCCGAGATGTCGATTATGTATGATGCAATTACCCATGTGACAGCAGTTGCACCAAATGCAGCTAATATGCCATAATAGATGTATTTTTTGAATTGAGTGTTTCTCGATGCCTCTAGATACGTTATGATTGCACCTAGAATCAATACTGATTCAAGTCCTTCTCTGAAAATTATTGCAAAAGAAGATACAAATGCAATAGAGGGAGCTATTGTTCCAGTACCGCTGACAATCCGCTCAGACTCGTCTAGGTTTCTTTTGATTGCAATTGTGACTTCTTGAATCTTTTCATAATCGGCTTGCTCTTTAATCATATTTCTTAGCTCAGCAAACTGAAATTCCACTTCAAGTGTAAAATCCGGATCTATTGTTCGTAGTGGAATCTCAACATACTCGTAGCTATCAAGATATGCTGTTCTTGCTGATGAATAGGCAGAGTCAAAATCCCCATTTCGATATTGGATCAGCAAAGCTTCCAAGGTATCACGTATGAAATCAATCTCGTTTCTAACCTCTGACTTTTCATTCTCGGTTGAATCCCCCATCTCCTTTAGATCAGCACTGCCAAATGCACTTGCATCCATATCCAACTCAGGCAGGTTGGAACTGCGCACCTTGTCTTCAACAGTTTTTAGATTAGGTAAAATAGTATCTTCGATAAACAGACGTATTTTTTCAGGTTCTTCTTGTTTTTGTATCATCTGTCTTAGTTCTTCTCTCATATCTATCTCTAATGTGTATAGGCGTTCAGAATCAACTAATTCAATATCTGATTCCAGATACTCAAAATTCTCAAGATATGCCTCTATTGCAAGGCTTTCTGCTTTTTCATAATCTCCTTCATCTACCATAACCAATAGTTCAGCATACAAGTCACGTATTGTCTGATAGAGGTTTTGTTTATCATACACAACGGTTTCCGTACCAATTAAATCGCGATTGATTGCGGTAATGAGAGTACCTACAGAAACAAACTCGTCATTAGTGTCAATCTTTTGTTTCAAATCTTCTAGAAATGCACGTATCTCTTGACTTAATCTTTGATCATAATTTGTAAATTCAAACAATTCTAATGAACGCTGTGCAATACTCTTTGATAGGCGATACGGGGAATCATTATTTTCAGTTTTAGATACCTGGTATTGTTCATCTACGATTATCAGCAGTTTGGATATTGCCTTTCCAACATCTGGGTTTTCTGGTGCAAATAATTGAATAGATTTTCTGATGGATGATATTTCATCAAGAATGACATTATTTTCTATTTTACCTATATTGCTATGTATATCTAAAAGCAGGATGTGAATCTCTTCACTTTTTTCTTGATTCATCTGTCTGAGGGCACTAAAGCTTTGCGGAAATACCTCCGTCATGGTCTTTGAGATGTATTTAGCACCACCCATATCTCCCTGCTGTATTTTTTGCTCAAGCAAATTCATTGAAGCAGCTAGAAATTCCTTGATGAATAAAACCTCGGTGTCAGTGTCAGGTGTTTGGGCAAAGATTGCACTTGGTGTAACTGAGCCAAGTAGAACTGCTAACAGTAATACACCATACTGATATTGGGATAACAATATTTGGAGACGGAGTTCCTAACTTTATAAACCAGATTTTCATTCTAGAGATTTAGAATGGGAATTTCTTTGGCAAGATTTGTTGCTTGAGATTTTTCAAATTAATGGTAAAAGAATAATTTATTCGTCTGAACCATTGTTGGGATACAAATTAAGAACAGGTTCTGAGCCAGTCAGAGTGATTTCCACCTTGCCAATTCTACTTTTGTATTTTTTTATTTTTTTACCTTCATCTGATATGATGTATTCGGCTACTTCAGCTAATGCCAAGTCTTCTAGTGTGGACAGAGTTTTGTATACGGTAGAAAGTGATATCTTTAGCTCATCTGAAATTTGGTTGGCATCCTTAGAAGAATCTTTGATTGAAAATAATACTGCTCTAGTGCAGACATTGCTCAGGGATTCTATGATTTTTTGAGTAATGTCGAATTCGCTTAATTGAATTATGTTGGGTTTTGCCATACTACATCTAATTTGGAACTAAATTTAGAACTGGCTCTGGTTTTTTTATGCTGATGTCTGCCTTTGAGATTCTGCTTTTATACACTTTGAATCTTCTTCCTTTGTCTGAAAGCATCCATTTTTCTACTTCAATCAATGTTAGTTCTTCAAGATCGGCAAGTTTTTTGTACACGGAACTTAGTGGAATTTTTAGTTTTTCAGATAATTCAGATGCAGTCTTTCCAGATTTAATGATGGAAAATAATATTGCCCTTGATTCTGCATCTGCCAATGCTTCAATCACTTTCTGAGTAATGTCGTATTTTTTTAGCTGTGGTAGTGTGAGTCTTCGCGCCATTCAGAATTAGTCGTATCAAAGAGTTATTTAAACGACATGATGTCATTCTCGTTCTAGAGATTTGGAATGTTATCTTGAACTTGTAATTTCTTGTTCTGGCTTGAGTTTGTCCCATAACAATCCCAACATTATTGCAACAACAATCCAGAATGAGGACACGCCTAAAACAGATGCGGTTCTAAACCCTTCAACCAGATTCGTCGATACTGATATCTCATCAGGATTTTCTGGCATTGCTAAAAATACTGCAGTGATGAATGCGGCATATCCTATAATGGAAACTAGTTTTGCTTTTCTCTCAAATTTCTTTGAAAGTTTGTAAAATCCCATAGCACCAAATCCTGAGATTGCAATGAATGACAGATATAGTATACCTCTCAGTACAACGGTTTCCGTATCACCCACTGTTGGTGGGTTTGCAGGATATTTCAAAAATGGAATAAAATAGATAGTCAACCACATTATTCCTGCCAGTATCAAAGCTTTTTTCACATTATTGCTTCCAGGAAGAGATTGTCTTGACAGTGCAAATACTATGCCAAACAATGCACCTATAGAAATACCCAAAATCACACCCGCTAGAACTTGACCTCCTTTCTGCCAAGTCCTATAGCCGTCATATTCTATCCAAAATTCTGGTGTATCTTCTTCCTCTCCTGAGGCGAACAGGTTTTGATTCTCAATTCCAATGGCTGTATCCAAATATGGTTCAACGATGGCCAAATTGACCCCGCCATGAACAGCGCCTGCAATGGCACCTGACAATAAAACAATAACTAGAAAAAGAGATGTTTTCATGATATTAACCCCTAGTGGCAAGGAAACCCTGCAGCATGTCGCATATCATGAGTTAGTTCATGAATGAACAAGTCATCAAATGCTTGTTCACCATAAACAAGGCTGAAAATATGTCCCTGATCAAATCCTACCACAAATAACCCTGCGGCAAAAATTACTCCCAATGCAAGAATTGCAATTGTTGGAACTCCTTTTTTTGAGACACTAATTTGTCTTGATTCAGACATCAAAACATCGAGAATTTATTATTATTTAAATTCTGGGATAATTTATCCAATATATAACAGAAAATACAGATGTCGTGAAACATAAAACATCACATCTTTGAATAAGTTTTGAATTCAGTAAAGATGCATTTTTCGAATTATCACAATCCAAATAAAAAATGAATTTTGTATTTCGAAACAAGCATCAAGATTAGAAAATACAACCAATCGTCAAAAACATGCCGAATTTATATTAGATCTGGATAAATCATGCATGTGAAACGCAATATCCAGATATTGCAAAACATTGTGTCAAGAAAGGGATCTAGTAAAATTCTGACATTTAGTATGCCTCATGTCTTCAAAGCTCTTCAATTACTGTATGCAGGAAAATACGTGAGTAGAGCCACATTTGCCAAGGAGATACACTTGGGAGATGGTGCTGTTAAGACGCTTATTTTGCATCTAAAAGAGGCAGAGATTGCAGATTCAATGAGGGCAGGCACATTTCTAACGAAAAAAGGATTGAGATTTGTTTCAGAATTTCAAAAAGTGCTACCTAACGAATCGATATTAAAAAAATCAGAGATGCTTCGAAGTAAATTCAATCATGCAATTTTGATAAAAAATTATGCAGATTCAATAAAATCTGGAATGGAGCAAAGAGATTATGCCATTATGTACGGAGCATCAGGATGTACTACAATCCTATTCAAATCCAACAAGTTTGTTTTTCCAGGTAGCGAAAAAGATTGTTTTGTAAACGATGCCAAAACAAGAGATGTTCTATTAAAAGAATTTACACCAGAAGAAAAAGATGTGGTGATAATATCTTCCTCCGATGACCCATTTGTAGCAGAAATATCCGCAAAAAATTCTGCTTTGTGGACACTTGCTACAGGTTAGTACAAGTAAACTTTTTACCATTAGCCTGAATCGGATTACTCATGAATACCAGATATTATTTTGTGGTTCCAATAGCCCTTGGATTAATTGTAGGGATGGTTTTAGTCTTCAATGGAAATTACAAAAATGACATACTTCTGACAGAATCAAAATTGATAAACGATGGATCCCCCATACTTGGGAACCCGTCGGCTCCCATCACCATTCTTGAATGGGGAGACTATCAATGCACGTTCTGCTATAGGTTTCATGAGACAACACTAGAAACCATCAAAGAAGAATTTATTGAAACAGGCAAAGTAAAGCTGATCTTCAAGGACTTTCCTTTAAATGGTCCAGATTCAGTATTGGCCGCAGAAGCATCTTTTTGTGCAAATGATCAAGGAAAATACTGGGACTTTCATAACATTGTATATCAAAACTGGGCAGGAGAACAAACTGGATGGATTACGAGAGAGTCTCTCGATGGTTTTGCTAGTGCTATTGGTCTGGATGTACTAGAGTTCAACAATTGCATTGATGCTCACAAGTATAGTGACAAAATCAATCAACTATATGATTTTGGCAAGGAAATCGGAATAGATGCCACACCCTCATTTTTGGTATTCAATGGTGAAAAGATTATCAAAATACGTGGTAATCAACCACTAGATGTATTTTTAAAAACCATTGAAGAATTGTGAATGCTTGACAGCATGATAAAACCAACCAAACTTAATATTCGCAGGATGAAAAAACTGAACTGAATGAGTAAGATCAACGTTGAAAAACAAGATTCTGTTAAACTTTACAAAATCAGAAAGATTCTAGAAGAACTATCGCAAAAAGCTGGCAGAGGAACAGAGCTCATTAGTGTATACATACCAAAAGGAAAACAACTTCACGAAATTATAGGCAACTTGCAGCAAGAACAGGGTACGGCAGATAACATAAAGTCAGATCTTACAAGAACCCACGTAGTTGATTCTTTGGGAAAGGTTGTTCAGAGACTGAAATTATACAAGAAAACTCCCGAACGCGGTCTGGTAATGTTTTGCGGTGCACTCCCTCCAGAAGGAGGTGGACCTCTTGGAAGCGAAGTTGTCAAGGTATGGGAAATTGATCCTCCAAAAGATTTGAACCAGTACTTGTATCGATGTGATGATCATTTTCATGTTGATATTCTAAAAGACATGTTAAAAGATGACAACCTCATCGGGTTCTTGGCTATTGATGCAAAAGATGCTGGATGGGGTCTGCTTAATGGAGACAAAATTGAAGTATTGGCACAAACAGGTTCCGGAGTAGCGGGAAAACACCGCCAAGGAGGACAATCTGCAAAGAGATTCCAAAAATTAAGAGAGATGGAATTGTCGTACTATTACAATCGTGTGGCAGAGACCACGAGGGAATATTTTATTGATATTTATCCAATCAAAGGATTAATCATCTCCGGTCCTGGCCCGACCAAAGAAGATTTTATCAATGGCGGATATCTTGAATATCGTTTGCAAAATATGATTATCTCAACAATTGACTCGTCATATTCAGGTGCAGAGGGCATCAGAGAAGCATTTTCCAAAGCTTCGGAAATTTTGTCTGATTTCAGAATGGTTGAAGAAAAAAAGTTGGTCGAAGATTTGTTTAGGGAGATAAATGCACATACAGGATTAGGTACATATGGTCTAAATGAGATAATTGAGCTTTTGAAAAATAATGTTGTAAAGATTTTGATCATCACTGACGATACAAACATGAATCGTGTGGAAGGTAAGTGTAGACGATGTCAAACAATACAAGAAGAGATCGTGGAACGACCACAGGTCATTCCAAAAAAGACACAGTATGCTAACAATCCCTGTCCTGGATGCAATGCAATGGAAGTTGAAGCAAATGAACAGGACATTGTGGATTACTTGGAGCTACTTGCATCAAAAACAGGAACCCAATTAGAAGTCATATCAGGACATGCAGAACACGGAGTGATGCTTTCAAGTCTGGGAAAAGTAGGAGCAATTTTGCGTTATAATCCCGGACATGCTAAATGAACTTGCGTATCTTTTCTGCAAGTGTAGAAAGCTCCCCATCATTTGAAATTGCACGTTTGGTCCAGATTGTTCCCTTGTGATTATATCTAGGAATGATATGAACATGTACATGAGGTATGATTTGTTTTGCTGCTCTCCCGTTGTTTTGACCTAAACTAAATGCATCTGCCCCTGTAGCAGAAAGTATGGCACTGGCCACTTTAGGAATTACAGAAAATAACTCTCCAACATTATTTGGATTCATATCTGTAATCTTCTCATGATGTTCCTTTGGAACCACCAAGCTGTGGCCTATGTCAATAGGATACCTATCAAGAAAGGCAATATGGTCATCGTCTTCATATAAAATATGCGCATTTCTTTTTCCACTTAAAATATCACAAAAGATGCAATTCACTACCAAACACTGATTTTGATTTTATTTATTGTTTCGAACAGTTAATTAGGGTATTTTTTGGAATTGGAATAGCTCATGGGACGAAGAGAACGAAGAGAACGTGAACAAAAACGAGATAATTATGCTATGAAACGTTCCTCAGAAAAACGTAAGCAGACACTTATTGCTGCAGGAGTGTTGGGAGTAATAGCTGTAATTGTAGGATATTCTGCATATACCTTCGCCACATTAGGTTCAACAAATATCGGTGGACCTGAGAACGCAGGTGAACTTGGCAGTGAGCACTCTCATGCTGCAATCTTGGTAAAGATATTTGGAGATAAATTTGATTTTTCTGCTCCGGCGTACCAAATCAAGTCTAGCTGGATTCATTTTGAAGGAAGAGACGGTTCCACAGTCCATAAACATGCCACTGGAGTGACACTTGGTTATCTCTTTGACACTTTAGGTTTGGGTCTAGATGACCAATGCTTTGTGTTTCAGGATGGACGCAGTTTCTGCACAAACGAAGACTATTCTCTAAAGTTTTACATCAACGGAGAGAAGGTCAACGACATACGAGATTATGAGGTGCAAGAAAATGACAGAGTGTTGATTTCTTACGGTGGAGAAACCCCTGAAGAGATAGAGGCACAGCTCTTAGAACTGCAGAATCAGGAAATCATAAGATAGTCAGGAATCTTTTGCCGTAAATTCTGCAGAATGATCAAAAAACATGTAATAACCACATTGAGTGCACTGGAGTACAGTGAGTGGGATTGTCAGAAATTCTTTATCTTCAAACTTTCCGCTTAATTTCACATCTTTTCCTGCAATTTTGGCCTTAGTTCCATTACATATAGGGCAATGTAGCTCTTGATTTTTCATATGATCTAACAATTGCATGCATTTTAAATTCGTTGTAATTCGATACTTGCATGTTTAAAAAAACTCTAAATTATAGCAAATTCGAAATTATTCATGAGTATATCTAGCAGAAATGTTGTTGAAGGAACTGCTCGCGCACCGCATAGAGCGATGTATAAAGCAATGGGTTTAACGGATAATGATTTAGATAAACCATTCATCGGAGTATGCCACACCGGAAATGAGGCAACGCCATGCAACATTCATTTACCAAGATTGGCACTAAAGGCAAAACAAGGAGTGATGGACGGCGGAGCAACACCGAGAGAGTTTTCCACCATTGCAGTAAGTGACGGCATAGCAATGGGTCATGAAGGAATGAAATCATCCTTGGTTTCACGTGAAATTATTGCAGACTCTATTGAGTTAATGGTACGCGCACATCAATACGATGCACTAGTTGGCATTGCAGGGTGTGACAAGAGTTTGCCTGGAACAATGATGGCAATGGCCAGATTGAATTTACCGTCGGTATTTGTTTATGGCGGGACAATAATGCCGGGAATGCTTGATGGTAAGGAATTAACAGTTGTTGATGTTTATGAGGCAGTCGGAGCATATGATGCAGGACAATTGTCACTTGAGGCACTAAAAAATATTGAAAATACTGCTTGCCCAAACGCTGGATCATGTGGAGGAATGTTTACCGCAAACACCATGGCATCCATCTCTGAGGCCATAGGACTTGCCTTGCCAGGTAGTGCCAGCCCACCTGCAGAAGATGATAGAAGGGAGAAGATGGTTTACGATACGGGATTTGCATGCGCAAAACTCTTGGAGATGGACATCAAACCTAGAGACATTTTGACATTTGAAGCGTTTGAAAATGCAATAACCATGCTAAATGCTGTCGGAGGTTCCACAAACGGCATTCTACACCTGTTAGCACTTTCAAATGAGGTTGGAATAAAACTGACATATGATGACTTTGAGAGAGTTAGAAAAAAAACACCACACTTGGCAGACATGAAGCCTGGAGGGAGTTATGTTATGAACTCGCTAGACAAAATCGGCGGAATTCCATTTGTTCTAAAAAAACTTTCACAAAGAGGATTAATTCATGATAATTGCATTACAGTTACTGGAAAGACAATAAAAGAAAATCTGGCATCTATGAATATCCCAGAACCAGAACAGCAAATTGTAAGGTCTATTGACAATCCAATTCACAATGTAGGTACAGCAGTGATTTTAAAGGGCAGCCTTGCCCCTGACGGGGCCGTGATAAAGACTGCTGGAGTAGAAATGACTCGATTCACAGGAAAGGCAAGAGTGTTTGATCGTGAAGAATATGCGTTTGATGCTGTCTCAAAAGGAGAGATTGATGAGGGCCATATTGTTGTTATAAGATATGAAGGTCCAAAAGGAGGACCTGGCATGAGAGAAATGCTCGCAACAACTGCTGCTCTTGTAGGCCAGGGCCTAGGAAAGAAAGTTGCAATGGTCACAGATGGTAGATTTTCAGGCGGTACACGTGGATTCATGGTGGGTCATGTAGCACCAGAGGCATATGTGGGAGGACCAATTGCATTGGTAAAGGATGATGATGAAATAACAATAGATACTGAAACAAACATTATAGACTTGCATGTGCCATCTGAGGAATTAGAGCGCCGACGTAGCCAGTGGCATCCTCCAAAACCAAACTATACCAGTGGTGCATTAGCAAAGTTTGCTAGTCTTGTAGGCTCTGCAGCAGAGGGTGCAATAACAAAAGCAACCTTATAGTGATTCATACAATTTCTGCCAGTTTATTTTTTCTTGTTCCATGACATATATTTTCAGTAATTTGGTCCAAGCAATGACAAGATCAGACTGGAATTTTTTGAACCCCGAGATGGTTGCAAGGGAGACATTTTTTTTGGGACGGTATGTAACCTCGTCTATAGACACACAATGAATTGCATCGTTTCTCACCTCAAACAACCTGGACATGTCGCGTGTGAATTCTGGTCCAAATACACCCCAATCTAGAAATGTTCGGATTTTTCTATTCACCGGAACTAGATTTAAGATGTAGAGTAATTCTTTGCTCTCAGAATCACCAGAGGGGCCTACTATACGCAGTCGGATTATTTCATCAAACAAAAACGCCATCTTGGAAAAAGCATCCAGTATATTTTTTCTATTTTTAGACAGGCTAATCTTTGCTTCAAATCCATGCGACATACGTCCCTCGTTGATAAAGTAATGATTGTTTTTTTCAATGATGTATAGTCGTACATTGGTTGAAAACTTTTTTTTAGAATTGATTTTTTTTAAGAATTCTGCAGAGCTCACATATTTTGGTAAAAACCATGCTCAATTAAGGATTTCATTGCATATCAAAAACAAGATTCAGACATCTTCAATGCCCAATATATCATGGTATGACTTTGGAATCATCCTTTGGGCCTTGAATAGTACGTTGTTCACCGCAGTATCAAGAACATATGTTCTTGCCCAGTCAGAATCACTTCTAATGGAGCGACCAAATCCTTGAAGTAATTTGGTTAATGTTTGAGAAGTATACCACAGTGGAAACTTGTTCATTTTTTCCTTTATTCGCTTTTCTTTGTAATTTGGGTATGGTACCTTGGCAATTATCTGGAATCTGGACAAATCATCTTTCAAATCCACCCCCTCCCATAATGAAGAAGACAACAATACACCCGTAGGATCTGATGCATGTTCTGTGATTACCTCATCTTGTGTTTTACCGTCTTTGTTTATGCTATGACATATACGGACTCTACGTGCATTTTTGGGCGAGAGATATTTGAGAATCTTATGACAGCGTGGGATAGAGGAGGTCAGTATCAACCCCCTATGTTCAGAATGCTCATCTAGTATACGATCGATTGTTTTAATGACAGCCAGTTCATCCTCATCTGTTGAACCATAACTCAATCTTCTGATGTTGAGAAAATCAATTCTCCTGTTGTCTATCGGAAATGGTGATTTGGGAACATCCACAAAACAGACGTTATCCTCATCAAGGCCCATATTTTCGCAAAAGCTATGACTGTCAATTGTAGCTGACATGAAAATTTGATAGTCTGTCTCAAAAAAGGAATTGGCAAATTTTGAGACATCAATCGGCTTTATTGATATGGTTCTTACATTTCCGTTAATATCTCTGACCGGATCATTTACCACAAAATTGTCCTTGTCTGCCATGATGTCAATTTTTGCTTGAGCCACTCTATCATATCTTCTCTCAAGTCGATATACAGTGTCATAATCTGGTTCCTTTGTAAAGGCATCACTTTCCTTGATGTCCTTAATTTTTTTTGCATATGCATAAGCAATATCGTCAGCTAATTGGATCATCGAATCCAAGTCTGAAAAATCATACCGTTCCGATTTAAGATTACATTCCTCAATTTGACCACTGAATATGTCAAAACCTACAAACTGGATTATCTGGTCTTCAATTTTGTGGGCTTCATCAAACACAGATACTTTTCTGTTCAGATATTCTCCAAAAAGTTTTTTGTTAAATTTCATTATTTGAAAAAACGCATGATAATTCCACAGAGAATGCTTGGAAATTAAACCCTCATACTTTTGCATGTAATAATGACAGGATTCTTGTTTGTATGTGTGTTCTTCTACCTGTTTGATACTTGGCTTAAACTCACAAACTTCAACTACTTCTTTACCATTTTTGTTTATTTTTTCCTGACATATTCCTTTATCGCATGTTAGTCCCCATCTCATAGCTCGTCTGTCGTTTTCGACTTTTTCAGAGTGCATCATTTTGAGACAAGGAAAGTTTTGCTTTCCTTTGACAGGTTTGAGAAATGAAATATCCTTAATGTATTGATCCTGGAGTTGTTTTGATGCAGTTATCGTAAAGGAACTGTCAAAGTATTTTGAAATGGTTGCACCGATGAGGGATTTTCCTACGCCTGTAGGTGCACAAAGAATTATTTTTTTATACCCAGAATTTACTTTTTCTTCAATCTCAGCAATTATCTCTTTTTGGATCTCTCTTGGAGAAAATTGATCTGGAAAGCTTTCTAAAATAGACAGGACTAAACTGCCAATTATTCGATATTAAAATCATAAAGCATACATACGATCTATCAGTACATCTGTTTTAATACAGAGTATGGCTGTTATAGATCATGGAATTACTCGACGATAAAATGAGAGTTTGGCTAGATAGTGCAAGGTTTGCAAAGCCATCACCAGGGGTATACGTACTTTACAATCAGAGTAAAGAGCCAATATACATAGGAGAAACCGACAACCTTGAAAAAACGTTTACAAGATACGTGGAGGATGAATTTGAAAAAAATCAATGCAAGCAAAGAACTAGATTTTATCAGCGAGAAATCACAGAGAATCCTCAGAAACGAAAACAGGAATTAATTGACACATTCAAGGCAAACATGGGGAGGCTTCCGCCGTGTAACTCAGAGGTACAGATTGAAACTCAGGTTTAACTAACCCATCGATGCCAGATTGCTAACCGGAATTCACCGTGTTTCATTGTTTTTTATATACTAGCCACGGTAAAAAAAGAAAGTAATTAATTAATGAGCGATATATTATGTTAGATGCACCAATGCTACTACTGTGAGCAAATTTTCGATAG
The DNA here is from genome assembly GCA_020431985.1 of Nitrosarchaeum sp. Lineage (GTDB taxonomy): Archaea > Thermoproteota > Nitrososphaeria > Nitrososphaerales > Nitrosopumilaceae > HKST03. The sequence goes on from JAGQHF010000096.1 coordinate 15,370, forward strand.
TAAAGAAAAGCTCTACGAACATGTTGAAGTTCACTCAGACATAGAAAGAAATCGGGAAATCATGGATAGGAAAAAGAAAGATAAGAAACAAGACTGAAAAACCAAACAAAGAAAATTAGAGTAATTGTTTAAAATTTCCCATACATGTGCCGATATAACAAATCTGTCTTGAAATAACATGGAGTGGGTAGAAGCATTATTAAAAAAATCCTGTGACAAAACCCTGACAAAAGGAGAGGTTTTACACAGTTTGTTTCACATGATAGAGATGAATGAGACCGTTTTGAACAACATACAATCAAGTACCAAAAACTTTGGTCCAGAACTGGAAGAATTAAAACAAGCGGAGATTAGAGATTTGGAGTTCCATTTGAAGTATTATCGAAGTCTTGTAAATTATATCTCATCTATGCCTGAAAGCAAAATAATGCATCCTGAAAACAATTAGTGTTGGACAATATCAAAATAAATTACAACCGCAATTGTTTGAAAGAGTCATCATACTCAGTCTGTTTATCTTTTATCTGACCATAATTTGTTTTTTCGTCGTATATGGCACTTGCATCTTGTAGACTCTTTTCCCATTTTGCAAGCTCGTTATGTATCATAACTCCCGAGTCCTCACGAGCAAATTGTTTTCTTTGCTCTGCATTTTGTCCTCGAGTTGGATGCCATGTATTTCCAAGAGTTTCGCTCATTTTTTTCATGATTTCATGTCTCATAGATTCCGCAAGATCAAAATGGCCTTGTTCGTGCTTTAGTAGATCCGGACCAATCATGGGCAATCTTATCCAAGAGAGATGTCTGTGAAATTCCGTGGTTAACAGTATGTTTTTGATTGTAAACCGAATGTCTTTTCCAAAACTCTCAGAGTTGACAGTCCATGTACATCTATACTTTATGAAACTGTGGGCATCTTCAAATGCTGCAGGATTTGCTTCGGCTTGAAAATCTGAAGGATCCAGAAAATATTCTGGAGACCATGAAAGAATATCTTTTTCATTCATACCATCAATTCAAAATAAGAGAATAAAATTATTGAGATTACAGAATGAAGGTGTCACTTTCTTTTTCCATCCCTGTCGCTGTATTTTCCAAAACTATGCGACGCAGTAAAACCCAGCCAAAACAATTTAGACCCATCGTCTGATTGATGAAATTTTTCATGTTCACTAAGCTCATAGTCTCCCCAGTTTCCGGAATGCAAAAACGAACACTTGATAAGAATCCCATTTTTTCGTACCCCTTTGCATGTGATTATCAAGATTGTTTTAGTTATCGCTCTGTTTGAAAAATATTTTGGTGGGAATAGGCAAGAACACTAATCAAAACTATTAATTTTAGACCAATTTTGATAACGTCATGAATTCAAGATTCATCATATCAATGAGTATTGCAATCATAAGCCTGGGTGTGGGATTTTATCTGTTAAATGATGTCCAGCAGGGAGATGAGAAAAACACACAGGAAGGATTAGATAAAAAATTGCAAGCATCAAATGAAAGACTATCTGTGATAAAAGATGATTTTTACAACGGACGGTATAATGGGGATTTGCCAAAGGAAGAGGTGGTTCAAATAATTGAAGCGGAGATAGCGACTCAGAAAAGCATTCTTGAAGAGTACAAAAAGATACCATCAGATGACAAATCAGACAAGACTATTGATATGAGGTTCTTCCAACTACAAAAATACTCATGGGCCGGAGAAGAATCTATGCTTAGAGCATTAAATGAGTCACAGTAAAAATCAACTACCTTGTTAGAATGCAACTTGACAAAAATCAGTGATGTTAATGAACATATCAACGTCAGAATAAATGGGATTCCTTCAGATACTGTATTTTCTCTGATTCATCTAACAATCCAGGATTGTTGGAAATCAGCAAGGTCAAATCTGAAAATGCCTGGCAAGGCATGTCGATTGAAAAAAGCTCTTGGCAGTTTGGGCATTGAATTACGTCGTGGGAACCCCAATCACACTCAATGTCTTCAATCAGTTCAAAAGTCACTTGCTTGTTACAAGAGCTACAGCATATTGTGGTACGAGTAAATTTTGACATAGTGTTTAATCAAAAACCAACCTGTTAAAAAGAATTTCAATGAATATCAAGTTCATTTAAAACTGAACACAGAATCGTAATTTCATGGCAAAAAATATTTTGTACAATACCGCAAACCAATAATGAACCCATGCCCTGCATGCAATCGCCCTATGGAGTTACACGCTGTGTCAGATTTAATGGATTGTTGTATGAGACAGAAAAAGGATACTGCTTTGGATACTCCAAGAGGCACATGTCCCAATTGCAGAGAGCCAATCAAGGATCACTCGTCGAAAAAATTAGCCAAATGCACAATTGCATTTTTAAAATCATTTCAGGGTAAGATGACTTGAGTAAGTTACCATACGGATTCAAATTATAAAACCACTTGGGAAACAGTGATGTAAAAATAAAAAGAAAGTGATGATTTCTTAAATGAGAATCATGTATTTTCTTATATGTGAAGAATCTGCATTAACATCATGGTAAAAAGTAACAAAATTCTCGTTGCGATAGACGGATCTAAAAACTCCGATAGAGGACTAGTAAAAGCAATCGATATTGCACAGTCAAGAGGCTCAACTATAATAGGATTAAATGTAATCAATGTGCCTACTTCATATTTTCTCCACAAATCAAAAATCAAAATTAGGGCAGAGAGCCTAAAGAATTCCGAGAAAATTCTGGACGGTGCCAAAAAGAAATGCATCAAGGCAAATGTTGACTTTGAATCAAAGGTGATTCCCGGGGGTGAACCTGGGTATGACATTGTAAAATACGCAAACAAAAATAACGTCAATCTCATTGTGATTGGAGCTCGTGGGCTAAACCCACTCAAAGAAATATTTCTTGGAAGCACATCAAATTATGTTCTCCACAAATCCAAAATTCCAGTTATGATTGTAAAGTAATGCAAGGAAAATAATACTGCATTTAGTCCACGTCCGATATGAACACAGCCCCCTATTGGAACAAAAAAATATGTTCCGACTGTAAGAGAATAAAGTGTAAGAAAGGATGTCTTTGCGATTGTCATCAGCTTAGAGACAGACCATACTAAAAGAAAAAAGAATTCTAAAATAGCAATATTGTTTAGTGGATATGATTGCATTGTGATTTTTTTTATATTTGGAAATAGAATCTGTGTTTAGAAAGTAGCAAAACTCTTAATTCGTTTTCAATAATAAAATGAAACATGTCTGAAGAAGAAAACTTTCCGGCACAGTGTCATCCGATAACAAATTGTAAAAAAAAGGCAGAGAACAGTCATGGTAAATGAAGCAGAAAAGGACGCGACGGAGATCAACAACATTCTTCAATCAATCAAGGGAAAACTTGATGAAAAACTGATCAAACTTACCGTCGATGTAATAATGAAAACAAAGTGGTCGCAGAATGTCGAGAGGGATCTATACAAGATAAATGTTGAAAAGATC
>JAGQHF010000097.1 GCA_020431985.1 Nitrosarchaeum sp.
GAGGGATTCGAACCCTCGACAGCAGGATTAAGAGTCCTGTGCGCTACCTGGCTGCGCCATAGACCCACTTAAAACAACGATACGCAGAGTTGTTATTAATCTTAAGATTTTAAAATAAAGGAAAATTTAGTCACTGAACTTTTGCTTCAATCTCATTGTACTTTTCAAGAATTGCTGTCAGTACAGTTGAAACTGGAACATCATTCATCTTTTTCTTCTCTGCAAGAAGTTTTTGGTATGCATCCAGAGTGATGTATACTGGGATTGAACCATTGCCTTCCAGTAATCCTCTAACGTTGTAAAGTGCAGTCTCCATTCCTCTCTCAGCAGATTTTGCAAACTTTGCCTTGTCCATGATAGAACCTAATGGTCCAAATGGCATCTCGTAATCCACTGTCATTGTGACTCTTGTGAGGTTGTTACCTAGTGCTTTGAATTCGTTGGTGATTTGCCAGCGCTTAAATGGACCGTCCATTTGTTTTGCAGAAATTTTTTCATTTCTAACAAACTCCACTGTTTCACAATCCCATTCTAGGCGTTTACCGCTAAAGTCACCAATTATCCTAAATGTTGTTCCAACACCCATTCCTTCCTTAATATCCATAGGAACTACTGTCATTCCCACTGCATCAGTCTTGATTTGATCAGAAACGTGTTCTGGTCTTGCAAAGTAGGTAAAGACATTTTCAACAGGTGTTTTAATATCGATTGATTTTGTTACGACGGTCAACGATTGTTTGTCTTGCCAATAAGGATTTAAAGGTTTTGAAGATTTTTCCCATGAAAATTGATTAACACTATATTCTTGTAATTACATGATAAATCTGTGCTTAAACTGCGATCAGTGATTTGGTTGGCTCTGTTGGCGTTAGCAATGCCTCTATTTTTAGATGCACATGCACATTCTATGTTCAATTCAGCAGAAGAGTATCTTGGGGGTTACAGGGTTCAGGTTGCCACGTTGCCTGAGTTTCCACAAATTGACGAGCCGTCTCAGTTATTGGTTAGAGTAACGGATTCTGATCTGAACGAGGTCGATCGCTTTACAATGGGAATTAGGTTTTTCTACAATGATCAGCAAGTTGATGCGATTCTACCACAGTCACATGAGGGTGGACACTGGGACTATGATTATGTTTGGAAAAACTCTGGAAATCATGTTGTGAAGATAGATCTGTATGACATGAACGATAGTTCAGGCGTATTGACATATACTTTCAACATGGGAACACAAAGTCCCTTTGGAATGATCTTCTTCATAGCCATAATTATCGGAGCGTTGACTCTAACGGTAATTGTAGCATACGTATATGTTCCAAACATGCTGAAGAGATCAAAGACTAGATCTTAGACTGTATTGATATTTTTGAGATTCTAAAGGCAAACAACGTAGTCAAGAGAACCATAGAGAACAACAGGATTCCTATTCCCAAATGTATTGCCACAAGCACTGCGTGAAGTTTCATGTCGATTACAAGTGCACCTAATGTAATCTGCGTGATTACAAATACGGTTGCAAGGGAGCTTGTCAGCTTTATCTTATTGTCAGAATTTTTGTTGAGCCAACTTGCAATCATTGTTGCTATTACCAAAGTTCCAGTGGTAGCTGCAACTAGCCTATGCATCCACTCAATAAAGTAGTCCTCATCAGGCATTATTCCATTTGGACATAATGGCCATTCAGGGCATGTAAGACCAAGTCCAGCAGCAGAAACATACCCACCTAGAAACATTAGTGAGTACAATACAATCATTGCAGATAGGGCTAGATACTGGATTGCCAATACTATTCAACTATGAAGGTGCCTTGCATGCCTTGTAGTGCATGACCGGGTACAGTGCAAATGTAATAGTAAGTACCTGGTGCACCTGCGGTAAAGGAGACATCACCACTCTGACCCGGTTTTAGCGGGTTGGATGCAGCTGCAATTGCTGAACCCCAGAGCACATTGTTAAAGTCTTCAGGATCAGCAACTATGCCAAATGCATGAAATGA
>JAGQHF010000098.1 GCA_020431985.1 Nitrosarchaeum sp.
CCACAAAAGTTACAGGTTATCCTGATCGATTTAACTGAAGTTCGGCCAAGACGTATTCTAGAATTTATTCCAGGAGCAATAAACAACTTACATTTTTTGCAATATGCAATTCGAATAACATAAGGCATTCTAATTTTGTATTTTGTACTCAGCTTTCGTGCTAGAAATGCCTGTCGTTGAGAAAGTTTAGGATTTGCTTTTGCATTTGAGATAGCATTATCAATTAGAATTTGCATTCTTTCTAGCGCTATTTCTTTGAGCCTTGGTTTCACAAAAGAAATTCAGTCAAGGTCTAAAAATTACTTCGCATTCACATAAACATGCAGTCAGCGGGATTCGAACCCGCGTCACAGGGTTGGAAACCCCGAATACTAACCAGGCTATACTATGACTGCACAAAAAATCAGGCCTTGCTTCCTACATAAAAATGGTTTTTTCACATTCGTGAAGCATTCTAGCAACCACAACATGCGACTCTAGAGGAGCGGAATTTATGGAAAACAAATGGTCAATTCTTTTGCTTACGGAATCAGAGAAATGGCCTTTCTGGAATCCGCCTACAATTATACATGAATCATTATCAAGATTAGCAGCAACATGCTGAAATGAATTTTGTTTGCCTGCAGTTGATAATCCAATTACTTGAGACGGTCCAAGTTCATCAATTAATTGTGAAAACGATTGATCTTTTATTGATAAGAGTTCTTGATTAGAAGATTTGATTGCTTTTTCCAAAAATAATTTTTCAAATAATCCCGCAAATCTGTGATAAGATTTTGGAATGTGTACATTTTCAGTAAATGATATTACTTTGTCGTTTGTTGTATGAATAAAAAACTTGAGTTTGTTTTCATAATAAAGCGGAATTGATGTTGCTTCCAAGATTGAGAAATGAACTAGATCAGGCCTACCTCTTTTTATCTCATTTTCAATTCCTTTCATTCCTGCAAAATGCCACGAGTTATCAAGTAGAATTTTAGAGGGATGTTTACCAAGTTTGTCTGCATGAGACATTATTGATGGGTGCGATTGTATTGCAAAAGGAACCAATTCCAAAGAGGATTCTGCTAGGATTAACGAGAGCATTAGTTGATCAGTTTAATTTGATTTTTAAATTCATTCCATCCAGTTTTGTAGATTCCATTAGATTCTATGAGACCAGCGTTGCATACATAGTGATTTAATCGTTCAATAACATGTTCACTGCTGCCTAAACCGGAACCACCTCCTACATCAATACTTTTTTCTCCAATTTCTTGCATATCAGTAACACATGTGCCTTCTGGTCTATCATATTGTCTGTACCATGTAAGAAACTCCACATCATCTTCATTTTCAGAGTAGAATGTGAATAACTGTTTCAAGAAAGTAGTTTGTGATAAGGTATCTCCGTTGACAAAATTAGATGTGCTCCAACTAATCTCAAATAGCCCAATTTTCTTATCTGGCACAAGTTCAAGTGCACGGTCCAGGTCTTTTATTGCATCTTGAGGAGTTTTTACAATTTCATTGAGACTGTCTGTGGGAAAATAAGAAAAGGCGACAAAATCACCAATGCTCAGTTCTTCAACAATTGGCTCCAAGTGCTTATTGAGTACATGGTGAAGGCCAAACGAGTTTCCAAATTTTACATTTGGATGTTTTTCTTTGAGCTGTTCATAAGTTTTAGAAAATAGATCCTTATACACGGGGATGTTTTGTTCATAGTAACGAAATTGGGATTCTGTTTCACCCGCAATAATTACAGAATCTACAATAGGGTATCGTGAGAGAATTGCGTCAAGTACGCTTACTA
>JAGQHF010000099.1 GCA_020431985.1 Nitrosarchaeum sp.
AAATTCTTCGCCGAAGATAAAGAACGTGATTGCGTTGCAGCCTATGCTATTTTTCATGGTACACAAACCGGGCCAGGGACCTGTTGATCCGACAGGCAAGACTGTATCTGCTGACTATGTCTACGCAATGCATTTTGAAGAAGGTCTCATTCGGCATTTGACAAAAATCTGGAACGACACGATCAGCCTCAAACAACTAGGATGGATATAAAAAAAGAGTGAATTTTTAATTTTTATAAAATTGAATTTCTTCATTGTTAAAAAAACGGTTAAAATCTTTATGCGTCGCAACCTTTGATTCCCTATTTGCAGTATCATCCATATGATGAACCAATCCCGAACGATGCAACAGTGGATGCAGAATCAATCATATCTTGATAGTTTGAGTGATGATTTTGATAAGAAAACTAACACTAGTGATTTTGGAATGAGCTCAGAAGGAACACAAACATCATTGCTTTAGGTCTGCATCTTCTGGATGTAAAGAAACCAATTAATGCTATTTTCCATATTCTGTAACAATTAGTGAACATTCTAGCGTCATTTGGACAATTGATCTTGTTGTTTTAGAATAATTCTGATTTTCAAGCCTACATGCGTCCATTTTCATTCCCAAAAAAGTAGCTTGTCCCAATGACACACGAATTCCTTTACTTCAAGGATTCATAAACTAAAAGATTCTTCTCTATTTTGCAATTAATTCAAAATTGTTTCATGACCTAATTATGTGAGAATTCATATTATGTATAACAAGTAACAAAGTAATGCGATTTCAAAACATCTTGGTTGCATACGATTCATCGGGTTTTTCAAATCGAGCTTTTAACAGTGCATTAGATCTTGCTGAGGCAGGTAAAAGCAAAATAACAATTACTACTGTGGTTACCGGCGTATATCAACCCTCAATGGGATTTACAATGAAATATAGCAAAGAAGTGATGGCGCAACATAGAAAATTAATTAAGAGCATATTTGAACGACTAGAAATGATGGCAAACAAAAAAGACGTGAAACTTTCGTTGAAAATATTACAGAATCCGTCTGTATCTAATGCTATAGTAAACCATGCAAATTTTCAAAAATACGATATAATTGTTATTGGTTCACATGGCAGGACAGGATTTAAGAAATTTATTCTGGGAAGTGTAGCTAACGAGGTAGCTCATAGAGTAAAGATTCCAGTTATGGTGGTAAAGTAATATGACAATTACAAAAATTCTTGTCCCCATTGATGGTTCTTCATTTTCAGTCAAAGCATTTAATGTGGCAATTGATATTGCAAAAAAACATAATGCAAAATTAAGCATTCTTACTTGCCTAGAAAAAGACAATCTTGGTGCTTGGTACGTTGACAAAAGGATAAACAAACAAATAATTCAGAATGCCAAGAAACTTGCTTTAGGATATCTTGGAAAACTGGAAACAAGAGCAAAAAAATCTAACATAGCAATTTCTATGAATGTTGTTGAAGCAAAATCTATTTCCCAACAGATTATAGCCTTTGCAAACACTAAGAAGATTGACTTGATTGTTATTGGTTCACATGGCCGTACAGGATTCAAAGAGTTTTTACTGGGAAGCGTAACGAATGCAGTAAGTCAATCTGCCAAATGTCCTGTTCTTATTGTAAAATAATTTAATGATGGATAAAATTTACAAAATGAAACACTGTTCAAAAACAGTATTCAAATATAAAAAAAGAGAAACTATAAACAAGTTTTCAAAAGACCCATCTCAATTCTTCATTAGATGAAATGATCTCTACAAAGATACTATCCGGTATTGCAATCTCTGTTGTTGGGATTCTGATTGCTTTGTATTTTGTTCCAACTAACGAGTTTTTTGG
>JAGQHF010000100.1 GCA_020431985.1 Nitrosarchaeum sp.
ACACCATGGAAAAAGAGATCAAGCAATTTTTCAAAAACAACCCAACACCAGGTACTGAAAGAACACAGGCTCAAGCTCTTGAGAGAATCAGGATAAACTCAAAACTATTGAGAAGCATGAAAAAAGAGTTTGAGCATGCCTAAGATAATTCCTGCAATATCCATTGGAGTAATCACGGTTCTTGCAATTTTGTTTATTACCGGTTCAGGAAACAACAATGAGGATTTGTTGAAACAGAATTTTCAAGTTGAGGCAATTTACGATTCTGGCAATGTTGAAATCAAGTACCAAGACAAATCAAGGATGACAAGTTCGGTGGTTTTGGAAATTCTGGGGATGAGTGAATCATATCAAAAGATCTTCTTTGAGTCAGAATTTACAGAGAATGTTCCTTTTCCAAACGTACCAAAGTATGGATGGTCAATTCATCCAGTAGTGTTGAATATTGATCATGAAAAATTTGGAGTGATTCAGATAAAGACAGAGATTCACCCAGTAGGAGAACCCGTACCACCAACAATTTATGGCAAGCCATAGATCACACACAAGATTTTATTGTAGCTAGAGACTGATTTTTGTAATGGATTTATTGCCAGACTTGAAAAAAGGAAAACGAGGTGCAATTGCAAAAGCTATCACAATTGTTGAAAACAACAAGCCAGAATCAAAAAAGATCCTCAAGAAGATTTTCAAGGATACAGGTAAATCAATGGTGATAGGTATTACCGGACCTGCAGGTGCAGGAAAGAGTTCTTTGATAAATAAAACCGCGGTAGCCATGCGTAAACTAAAGACAAAACCAGCAGTATTGGCAGTAGACCCAACAAGTCATGTCACGGGAGGGGCCATTTTAGGAGACAGAGTAAGGATGACAGAGTCTACAGATTCAGGAACATATATCCGCAGCATTGCCTCAAGAGGAGCAACTGGTGCAGTATCACGCTCGCTCAGAAATAGCATCAGAATATTAGAATATGCAGGATTTAATCCAATAATAATTGAAAGTGTGGGGGCAGGACAAACAGAAGTGGAAATTTCAAACATTGCAGATATTACTGTCGTAGTTTTTAATCCACATACGGGAGACAGCATCCAGACAATCAAGGCAGGACTAACTGAAATTGGGGATGTGTATCTGGTAAACAAAAGTGATTTGGATGGTAGTAACCAGCTGTTTGATGCTGTAAGGGACTTTATAGGAGCATCGGAAAGAAATCCAATAATACCGAAAACATCTGTAAAGAAAAACTCAGGAATATCTGAATTTGCAAAGACGCTCAAGAAGTTGATGGACGAGAGGAAAAAGACGAAAAGCCAAAAGGATCAAGAGAGACTAGAGACAGAGCTCAAGGATATTGTTTTAAATAACATTAAAGATAAGATGGGTGAAATGCTTGATTCAGACAAAACGTTTTCAAAATATCTAAAAAAATTACAAAAAAGAGACATAGATCCATTTGAAGCGGCAGATATAATTACAAAATCATTGGTAAAGTAACATGGCAGCAAAAAAACAAACAAAATCAAAAGAGCCAGAAAAAAAAATTTTCACTGATTCAAACTTTCCTGTAAAGCGCATATATCAAAAATCATCAAAAAAGAGTCCAGTAGAAGACTCTGGAAAATATCCATTTACCCGAGGAATTCACCCAGGAATGTACAGAGATAGATTCTGGACTATGAGGCAATATTCTGGATTTGGAGATGCCAAGCTTACTAACGAACGTTTCAAGTTTATGCTCGAAAAAGGACAGACTGGACTTAGTATGGCGTTTGATCTTCCTACACAAATAGGCTATGATCCGGATTCTCCACAAGCAGAGGGAGAAGTAGGCAAGGTAGGAGTATCAATCGCATCACTTAAGGATATGATGACTGCATTTGATGGAATACCATTAGGCAAAGTCAGCTCTTCAATGACAATAAATTCAACAGCATCAACTCTGCTTGCATATTATATTGCAGTTGGAGAATCTCAGGGATTCAAGAGTGAACAGCTTCGCGGGACTACTCAGAATGACATACTTAAGGAATACATAGCAAGAAACACCTACATCTATCCACCGCAACCGTCAATGAGACTAATTGGAGATATGATTGGATATTGCGCACAGAAGGTACCACAATGGTATCCAGTTTCAATCTCAGGATACCACATGAGAGAAGCAGGATGTACGGCTACACAAGAAGTTGCATTTACACTTGCAAATGCCATTGCATATATTCAGACATGTATTGACCGAGGACTGAAGATAGATGATTTTGCGCCACGTCTTTCATTCTTCTTTTGTTGCACAATAGAATTTTTTGAAGAAGTTGCAAAATTCAGAGTGGCTAGAAAAATTTATGCAAAAATCCTCAAGGAGATGTTCCATGCAAAAGATCCAAAATCAATGCAGTTAAAATTCCACACTCAAACGAGTGGAGAATCACTCACTGCACAACAACCAGATAACAACATTGTCAGAGTTGCAATACAGACAATGGCAGCAGTTATGGGCGGGACACAGTCACTGCACACAAACTCAAGAGATGAAGCATTGGCCTTACCCACACAAGAGTCTGCAAAGATTGCTTTGAGAACACAACAGATTGTAGCTCATGAAAGCGGCGTTACAAAAACAGCGGACCCAATGGCAGGCTCATATTACCTTGAGGAGTTGTGTGACCAGATAGAAGATGGCGTTTTGAAATACCTCAAGAAAATCGAAAAAATGGGTGGTTCTGTTAAGGCCATTGAAAAGGGATTCTTCCAGTCAGAAATACGACAAAATGCTTACCGTCTGAAAAAAGAAACAGATGATGGAGAGAGAATTCTTGTAGGGGTAAACAAGTATTCTGAAAAAGAAAAACAGCCGGAATTGCTCAGAATAGATGATAGAATTGAGATTCAACAGAAAAAGGAGCTAAAAAAACTCAGAGCATCACGAGATGCAAAGAAGGTAGAAAATGCATTATCTGCGATGAAAAGTGCTGCAGATACTGATGAGAATCTCATGCCGTACATCATAACTGCAGCAAAGGCGTATGCAACAACAGGAGAGATAAGCAATACATTCAGAGAAGTGTTTGGCGAATACCGACCAAAAGAAGTCTTCTAGAAGAGATACACTTGAAGTTTCAAACCTAAAGATTGGTTCTCCATACGTCATAAGATTCAAGAAGGCCTTTGATCATGTGTCTGTACTGACTAGAGTTCACATTGTGGACTTTTAGGATTTTTCGGATCTCACGTTTTCGCAAGTTCATTTCAACCTCCTTCCTGTGTTTTGAGCAGTACAAACCTGAATCCTGGCATGCAGTGCAATGTAGGTATTTCAAGTACATACACTTGGGAGCCAAAAATCATCAGATAAAGACTTATCGTAGAATTTGTCACAAATTTACGTTTAAAATTAAAGCAAGGACAAGTTCTGAGACAGTCAGATACAACATGCAAAAAGATCGTGTACAATATTTATTCTGACAAAACATGAAAAAATCATTGAATCAATCGCTATTAGATGAGATAAAAAATAAAGATTATTCAGTAATAACAAGTACAATTGAAAATTTTCTGTTGGATAAGATCAAAGAAAATAACTCAAAAGGCCTCATCTTGGGTCTTAGTGGCGGAATTGATTCCGCTGTAGTAGCGTATCTATGCAAAGGAAAACTCAAGGAAAAAACACTTGCCATAATTATGCCAGATACGGAGATTACACCGAAAACAGAGACTGAGGATGCATTGAAAATGATTGCGCTAACCGGAATTGAATACAAATTAATTGATATCCGGCCCATTGTGTACGAGTATTCAAAATATTTAGAACCCAATGATTGGGCGAAGGGAAACCTACGAGCACGTGTAAGAGCCAATATACTGTACTATTACGCAAACGCAAAAAACTATCTTGTTCTAGGATCTAGTGATAAAAGTGAGTATCTCATAGGATATTTTACAAAATACGGAGATGGGGCATCAGACATTGTTCCAATCCTTTCACTATACAAGCTGCAGGTAAGGGAATTGGCCAAGTTTCTGGATGTTCCAAAATCAATAATAGAAAAAAAGAGCAGTCCTCACCTATGGAAAGATCACATTGCAGAAGATGAAATAGGAGCATCATACGAAGAGATTGATGCCATATTATACTGCCTGTATGAAAAGAATCTATCCGCCAGTGAAACCGTCAACTTGACCAACATAGATGAAAAGATTGTAGAAAAGATACAGCAGCTATATTTTAAAAGTAGCCATAAGAGAGACTTGCAGACAAATCCACTAGAGATCTAAAATGAAGATACAAGATACATTAAGATCTGCAGAACAAGAATTAGAAATTATAGATAAAATTAGAATTTACTTATGCGGGGTTACTGTATATGATGATTCGCACATAGGTCATGCAAGAACTATAATTGTTTTTGACGTTCTTCGACGGTATCTGGAAAACAAGGGTGCAAGCGTGCAGTTTATACAGAATTTTACGGATGTAGATGACAAAATAATAAACAAAGCAAAAACAGAAAACTCAACTGCAAATCAAATAAGCGCAAGATACATAGAGAACTATTTCAGAGATTTTGATTCACTCAATGTAAAGCGAGCAACAGCGTATCCAAAGGCAACAGAGCACATAACAGAGATACAAGAGTTTATCAAAAAATTAATTGCGTCAAATGTTGCATATGTTTCGCAAAATGGAGTTTATTTTTCAGTAGCAAAATTTCCTGAATATGGAAAATTGTCAAAAAAAAATATTGACGAATTACAGTCAGGAGTGAGAATTGAGGTGGATGAAAATAAACAAGATCCTCTTGATTTTGCATTGTGGAAATTTTCAAACGAAGAACCCACTTGGGATAGTCCCTGGGGTAAAGGAAGACCGGGTTGGCATATAGAATGCTCTGCAATGAGCATAAAGTACCTAGGGGAAAGTTTCGAGATTCACGGAGGGGGAAGAGACCTAATATTTCCACACCACGAAAACGAGATTGCACAATCAGAGTCATTCACAACAAAGCAGTTTGCAAAGATTTGGATGCATGTGGGGATGGTTACAATAAATGGAGAAAAGATGTCAAAATCCCTAGGAAACATCAAAACCATAAATCATGTTTTACAAAACTGGGGGGCAAACATAATACGGTTGTTTTGTTTATCAGGACACTACTCAAAACCCATTGACTATACAGAAGAGTTACTCAGAGAAAATTTAGTCAAATGGAGACAAATAGAAATGTGTTATTACGAACTGATTCATTCAAAATTAGGAAATGTTGAAGAAACAATAGACGTTGAGAGATGGTCAAATGACTTTGATTCAGCGCTCGAGTCTGATCTCAACACACACCTGGCGCTGACTGCGTTTTTTACACTAGTAAAGGAAACAAACAGACTTGCCGCAGAAGGAAAACTAGGAACAGACACCAACAAAATAAAAGCAGAAATGGAGAGAATGATGGACATTCTCGGATTAAAAATACCTGAGATAACACTAAAAGAAAAAGAAAGAATAGACGAAATGATATATAGTAGAGAAAAGCTCAGACATGAAAAAAAATTCCAAGAAGCTGATAGAATAAGAGATAAGCTCAATGATATGAATATTGAGTTAATTGATCATAAAGGAAGAACAATTTGGGTAAGAAAAGAAAGAATTAATGCCGAATCAAACTTTTGAAAACAATCACAAAAATGAGCAAGTCAAAATACTGCCGTGCTTTACTACATGATACGTGTACAGGCTTTGTTGATGAGAATGAGACATGCAGTTGTACATGCCATGAAAAAGAAAAATCGGACTCGTTTTGGAGATTAGAGTAACCATACAAGAAAACAAACGGATGAACTCAGGTAAACATTGAGATAGATTATGAAATTAGAAATTTTGTAGTGAGATGCAGATTAGTTGAAGCTAGTTAGTCGAAGCTAGTTAGTTGCTTCTAATTTTCATATTGTTTAATTATTGTAATACCATACAAGAATCATGAATGCATGGAATAAGTTTTGGAAGTGGTATGAAAATAAAATTCTTGGAAGCGTAATTGTAATTGCAATTATTCAATTCATACAAGTGCCTCACATGGTTTGGAATGCAGACATGATGCTAGAAGCTGGAATTGTTTCAAGAGTGCATCCAGTCATCGATTGGTTCTTGTATGGAGTAGATCTTATTGAGATAGTTTCCATTATCAATGTGGGCATGATTATGTTTAGCCTGATTAAGAAAAGACAAAACCAAAAGAATGCTAACTTAGAGATACAAAAATAGCATCATTCTTTTGCTTTCCAGATCACGCGTTGCGGGAAAGGAATTTCTATACCTGCGTGATCAAGTGCACGCTTGGTCACTTTGAGCAGGTTTGGTGCGACCTCACTCCAATCCTCTCTAGGATGCCAAACTAAAATTTCAATATTTACACTCGAATCGGCCAGTTCTACAACTCTGAACTCGGGTTTTGGGATAACCAAAACAAATGGCATTGTGCTTCGTATTTCTTTTTCAATGACAGATATTGCGCCATCAATATCTTCTTTGTAAGCAATCCCTACTGTAACCTCAGACCTTCGAACTGGAGTAGATGTAAGAGAACGAATATTTGATGTGAAAAATGACTCGTTTGGAACCCTAATTATTGTTCCATCAAATCGTCTGATTCTAACAGAAAATGTGCTTATATCCAAAAGCGTGCCTGATATATCCTGACCAAAAATCTCAACAGAATCACCCTGTTTTACCGGTTTTTCAATCATCAAGAATATCCCAGAAATCAAATTAGAAACAACAGATTGGGTTGCAAAGCCTATTACAATTCCAAATATTCCTCCAGCTACAAGTAAACCAGATAAATCAACTCCAGTGGATGAAGTAAACACAAGAAAAGATATGATAATTATACCGAAGTAGATTAGTTTGCCAAGGTTCTTTGCTGTGTCTTGAGGTAATTTTGGGGCATAGTATTTTGTGAAAAGCAGTTTGACAGTCCGGGCTATAATAACCCCAACAGCCATGATGATCCCACCAATCAACAAAGAGAGAAGAGTCAGTCCACCAGTAATCTCAAAATCACTAAGGCTTTGGAGCCACTCTAACGCCATTAATCCACACCCATATCCATTCTTTTAACAGATTCAGTTTTTTCAAATGTAGGAGAAGGTGTCCAATCGGTTTGGATGTGCTTTGGAAAAACATCCAGTATCTTTATTGTTAGTTTTTTCTTTAGAACAGCAGTGACTGAATTAATTATCGCTTTTGACTTTTTGTAGTATAAAGAATGATCAGAGATTGGAAAAACAACTTTGTTTACAGAATATCCCTCATTGAGTTCATTTTGAATATTGATCTCCAATACGGCGTTTACAAATGGAATTGAATCATCATAAGACTCTACTATCGCGGATTTAGAATACTTGCAAAGAGTGCCAGATTCAGGACTGCCATAAAGGCCAAACCTGGAGTTAGTAGGATCACAGGTAAACCAATCAAGAGAATCTTTGCGGCCATCATGAATCAAAAACACCCCTATTTCGATTGGACATCTAACAAACACTGTAGCGGCAGAGCCTTCTGACAAAAATATAGGGGTTTCCAGATCCAAGTAAACATAACTGGTTCGTTTTGCTGGATGATTGATAGGTCTGATGGGGCACAATTCTATGTGAAGATCATTTGATCTTGTGGGAATCATTATTTCAGAGAGATTTTCTTCAGCATCCTTTCTTACATACGAGAATACTTTTTCAGACACTTTTTTTATTTTGATTTCTATGTTAGGAAAAATAAGATTTAGAGAATCAGATATAACATAACCCCCATAATTTGAAAAATTATTTGGTTCAGATTTGTTCAACATACACCATGAGAATTCCCGAAATTTATCTTATATGATAAAACTAAATACATTCCAAAAAATCAAAAACATACAAACATGAAATTTATTTTTTCGATGCGCTTATCAATGACACTACATCTCTGTCTCGTAGCTGGTAGTCAGTAGGAAGTCGTAAATTATACCTCAAGTCTTTGGCATATAGTAAGCCTTTGGTGAGGTCAGTATGAATTTCCTTTGCAAGGTCCATAATCGTTGCACCGTCCTTGAGCAATATCAGATCAGGCAAAATGCGTCCTTGGTTATCAGCCATATTCTTTTCATCGGCCACAGGATAAATTGAATTCATTTTTAGTAATTTGAAGACTGCCACATTAATTGCAAACTGAACACCTGTACGCATGTATTCTCCCATTATGTCGCTTTTGATAAAGTCAAGTGCCCCCATTTGCTTTTCTCCAAGCTGATCAGGCTTTACAATTTCAAATTGCTCTGAACCAGGAGAATATTTGATTAGTCCTTTTTGTTCAGCACGTCTCAAACTTAGTTCACTATCGCCACTAGCGGGAATGACGATAGAATCATTATAGCGCTCCCTTAACCGATTAAAATTAGCATCAGCGCCTTTTACGTCAATTTTATTTGCGACTATAAGAGTAGGCTTGGATATTTTTCGTAAATATGAAGCAAACTTTTTGCTATCTATCATATCAAAGTCATCAAATTTTTTTTCCGCAAGCCCGGTCATAATCAGGGTTTTTTTTACATGGCCTTTGTTCACTCCGATTCCACGGTATAGATCCGTTAATGCATCAACTAGATCAGAATCGGTTTTGATGGTTTTTGATGTTTTTTCCCTATTTCCTTCA
>JAGQHF010000101.1 GCA_020431985.1 Nitrosarchaeum sp.
CAGAAGCAATGCCTGAGCCAGAAGCAATGCCTGAGCCAGAAGCAATGCCTGAGCCAGAAGCAATGCCTGAGCCAGAAGCAATGCCTGAGCCAGAAGCAATGCCTGAGCCAGAAGCAATGCCTGCACCAGAAGTATCACTAATGTCTGCAACCGTCTCTATACCAAAAGGATCGTCTGCTCCAGGATGTGAAGAAACAAACGAATGTTATCTTCCATATGCAACAAAAATTGCTATAGGTGGAACAGTAATCTGGAGCAATGATGATACTGCTGCTCACACAGTGACTAGTGGAACAATGCCTGATGGTCCAGATGGAATTTTTGATTCTAGTTTATTTATGGCTGGAACTACCTTTGAATTTACATTTGATGATGCAGGCACGTATCCGTACTTCTGCATGGTTCATCCTTGGATGACTGGAGAAATCATTGTGACTGAATTTGAAGAAATGATTGTGGCTCCTGAAGATCCTGACGTTAACGATAACGATATGATTGAAGAACCAATTGTTGAAGAACCAATTGTTGAAGAACCAATTGTTGAAGAACCAATTGTTGAAGAACCAATTGTTGAAGAACCAATTGTTGAAGAACCAGTTGGTGAAGAAAGTATGTCCGGCCCATATGAGGTGGTAATGTCAATAGGCTCTGGAGCCCCTGGATGTGAAGAAAATCTAGAATGTTATTTGCCTCATCAAGTTGAAATCAGTCCTGGAGAATCTGTATTTTGGGACAACATTGATTCTGCGGCACATACTGTAACCAGTGGAACTCCTGGACTTCCAGATGGAGTTTTTGATTCTGGAATGATAATGTCTGGTGGCTACTTTGAATTTATATTTACAAACCCCGGAGAATACCCTTACTACTGCATGGTTCATCCTTGGATGACTGGTAAGGTCATAGTTGAATGACTTTATAACGCAACTACTTTACTTCCGTTTTCTGCAGACTCAAACCTGTAAATTTTCTCTACATTTGAATCCTCAAAAATTTCTGCATCATGTGTTATTATGATAAACTGCATTGAAGATTCTAGGTTTGTGATGTTAGATAATTGTGACAGTACTCCTACCAAGGCTTTTTTCCTGTCTGCGTCCAAGTGTGTTGTAGGCTCATCTAAAATCATCAAATTCAGATTTGAGGCACCTAACAAGCTCGCCATTCCTAATCTTAATGCCAAAGCTATGCTAACCTGTTCCCCGCCACTAAGGGATTCTATGTCTAATGATTCTGTTTTTGAATAACATACAATAGAAATGTCTCGAGTTTTTTCGGATAATTGAATTCTCTGTAACTTGGTATTCAATAATGTTAGATATTCTGATGCTTTTGCAGATATTGTGTTTAGGGCCCAAGATCTGAGGCTGGTGGCTACCGGTCCGTCTCTATTGAAAATGTTTGTTTGAATATTGTCAATGTTGACAATGTATTCTTTCACAATTTTTAGCTCCTCTAATGCATCCTGAATTTCTCTTACGTGTAATTCTCCTTTTGAAATTTTTTCAGTTATTGCACCTATTTTTTGATGACACGTGGATAGTTCTACCTGTTTCTCGTCTATTGTTTTTCGAAGAGCATTATAATCCCCCATGTTAAATCCTACAATGTCTGACTCTAGTTTACGAATGTTTTCAAAAATTAATTTAGCATGTGAATCAATTTCTGAAATTGCCAAAAGGTCGCCAGTGTGTACCGAAGGTATATTTTGAATACTTTGCTTTTTCTGGTTTATCTCTTTTTGGATTTCTTCAATTTCTCTTTGGCTATTTATCGCATGGGCTTTGAGAGTCGCTTCTGCCTCTCTGGCGTCTTGCACCTTTCTAGAAAATTCAATTTTCTTTTGATTGTATACAGATAATTCCTTTTGCAAATCATTAGATTCTTTTTGGATTCTTTCTAGTTCTTCTTGTAAGTGCTCTTGTTGAAACAGCGGATTAAGCTTCTCTACATATGAGTCACATACGGGACATCTGTTATCCTTTAATTGCAGCTTTTTAGCAAGTGACTGCCTTTCTCTGATGGAGATGATTTGACTAGTTAATTCTTGAATTTTTCCTTGAGTTTCGTTTATTGCTAATTCTATTCTCTCTGATGTCTTTTCCAAATCTGCTTTTATTTCCAATCGGTCAAAACATCCTACGCATTCTCTGACTTTACGTTCTTTTTCATTTATTCCCTGCCTCATT
This sequence comes from Nitrosarchaeum sp., assembly GCA_020431985.1. Lineage (GTDB taxonomy): Archaea > Thermoproteota > Nitrososphaeria > Nitrososphaerales > Nitrosopumilaceae > HKST03. The sequence goes on from JAGQHF010000101.1 coordinate 2,190, forward strand.
TCGTTAATGGCTTCTTTGGCATATGATAATAGCTCAATTTTTCGTTGTTCTAATTGATTGATCTTGTCTACCTTCGGAGTGTCTATTTCTAATTTTTCTCTAAAACCTGCAATGCTGTCTTGTAATGCTTGCTGGATTGAGATAAGTTCTTCTTTATGCGGTTTTGATTCTTTCAAATCGTTCTGATGTTTTTCTAATTCTCTCTGTAGAATATCTATGTGTGTGTCATCGTATCCTAACCCAGCTTTGATTTTTTCTCTAAATTCTTTACTCGCTATTTTCAAGGTTTCAGATGCCACATCAAGTTTGTCTATTCCAATAACTGCATTAAGCAACTCCTTGAATTCTTTTGGTTTTGCCTTAATTATGGTGCTTAGTTCCCCTTGCTGGACAATAGATGCAATCTTTAGTTTCTCAAAATTCATTCCAATGATTCTTTCAACTTCATGTGTCATCGACTCTCCGAATTGTTTTCTCTCTCCTGCAGCAATCTCAATTCTTTCTCCGTTTCTAATCTCAGCCAATGTGGCAGCTAGACCACCTTTTGCATCGATTTTTCTGGTTGCTTGATAATTTTTTCCATTCACAAAAAAATCCACTTTTGCAAATCCTTGGGTAGATCCATGCCTGATCAATCCTTTGTTTGATTTTCTTGTATGTTGACCAAAAAGAGAAAATGTAATGGCATCTATAATGCTAGATTTACCAGCCCCATTATGGCCTACAAAAACTGTCACACCATTATCGAAATCTAACAACGTCTCATGGTGCGACAAAAAGTCTCCAAGCTCGATAGTCTTAATCATTTTTTCATCTCTTTTTTGAATTTTTCAAAATTCTCAATAATTATCTGTGTGGCTTCCTTTGTTTGGCCTGATGATAGTAAAGGAAGTAATTCTTTTATGGCAAAATTTGCTTTTTGTTCTGAACCTAGCGCATCTATAGATAGTCTTAACATTTCATCATCAATGACTTTTGGACGATCCTGAAATACCGAAGAATCCGTGACTCCTTTTGATATTATTCTCCAAAAACATCTAAGCGAAAGAGAATTCAGTCGTGCAATCTGAGCCTGGATGTATTCTGTTTCAATGTTATCTCCTTGAATCTTGATTTCTAGAATTGGCTTTCTTTGCAATGTTGAAATTTCTCCTGTTATTTTCTCTATTGATTCACTTAGTTGCTCATATTCTGTTGTGAATGAAAACTGTGGCCTTGTATCTAATTCAATCCAACTGGGTTCTGCCTCTTGGGACGACAAATCAACTAGAAAAAATCCTTTCTTAGCTTCTTTGATGCCTTCACTTGTGGTAAGCTCTGTTGAACCTGGATATGCTATAGGTCCATTGAGATGGTTGAATCTTTGAATGTTTTTGTCATGTAGATGACCCATTGCATAATAAGTAAAATTTTTTGGAAGATCTGTCGATTGGAGTTCTCCTGCAAATTTGTTAAACTCTGCTATGCCTTGATGCATTACTAGAACTTTGTGACCATTGTGTTCCCTTGCCTTCTTTTCCACTTCTTTGAATCTATCTTCGTACTGAGTAACTTCGGATTTTCTTATTTTATCAAAACCTGCCAACAAAATATTCTTGTATTCGATTGGTTTTCCATGCCCGATATATCTGGCAAATTCCAAATTATGATAAACGTAGGGGATGGGGGTTGTGCGGATTCTGCTAATATCATGTTCTCCCAAAATGAAGAAAGATTCTATCTTATTCTGTTTTAATCTTTTTAAGGCATTTGCCATCTGTACTATTGCAGTGCCAGTTGGATTTGGTACATGAAAAATATCTCCTGCGAAAATAACAAAATCAACATGTTCTTTTATTGATGTATCTATGGCCTGATTAAAGACATGATACATATCATGTTCTCTCTCTTCAGATCCGTACTGAGCTAATCCTAGATGAGTGTCTGAAATATGCGAAAATAACATTAATCTAATAACAAATCCTTTTGAACTAAACCCTGTGTTGATTCTACTGCCATTGTTGCCATCTTTTCTGCATTTGCCCAAGCACTCACTGCACTTTGATCTGCTCCCATTATCTTTTCTTTAACCTCTTCAATATGAACAAGTGATGGTAAATTTGTCCATTGACCAACTAGAACTGCATCTCCCACATTAAGAGATGTTAACTGCGATATTAATTCACGACTTGTCGATTCTGTAGCTGCAGCTATCTGTCGTTGATCATCTTCTTGAATTATCTTCATAATTGCAAATGATCCCATTTGACTAAGTACATTAAGATCCACGCTTCTTGGCCTTTGAGATACAATTCCCAGTCCAAGCCCAAACTTTCTTCCTTCTCGGGCTATTTTTGCAGCCCAGTATTTTGCACTAGTATCGTGATCTTTTGGAATAAACACATGAGCTTCTTCTATGATTACAAAAACTGGAGAGTTGAATCTGTATTTTCTTTCTTTTTTTGTTCTTCCATGTTTTGCAATACTTGCGTCTTTTCTATCTTTCAGGAGTTGTTGTAAGTAGAATGCCACTGCAACGTTTGCTTGTTTCTCTGAAAGCTCTGAAATACTGAGAACATTGGTTTTTCCTTCTTTGATAAAACTGATTGGATCACCCATATCTGGATCTAATATGTCTTCAAATCTATGTTGGGCTTCTTCAATAATGTCTTGAACTCTATATGCTGACGTTCTAATCTCCTTTAGTTTTTTGTCCTCTGAATTTACAATGAAGTCAATTTCATTTTCTAACTTTTTCCAAAATTCTTTTGATTCTTTTACATATTTTGTAAAAGCCATCCTCAACACTCGTTGCTGTACATTTGCACCATCTCTAATCTCAAGTACCTCTGATAACTGATCTGCATCTAAAAGTCTCGGATTAATTTTTGCATCTATTACGTTGATTCGAGGTATGTTCAGTGTGGTGTAGTCATTGTGATAATCAAAAATTATGACAGTTCCTTTAAGATTTCCTATTTGTTTTGTTACCAGTGACACTAGATTACTCTTTCCCATTCCTGTCATTGCCAAAACTCCCAAGTGCCTTGATACTATCTTGTCAAGGTTAACTTTTGCTTCAATAGATCTGTTTCTTAACAGGTTTCCAATTTTTACCCATCCCTCTTTTGTTGAACTGAATATTGTTTCCAACTCTTCTTTTGTAGGCTGTGAAATTTTAGTTCCTGGTATGGGTGGAATTGCAGGGATGATCAATTGTCCTTTTTGTAGATTAGTTAAGAATCCTAAAATTCCAATATTTGCAGTAAATGTTTTGTCTCTTTTATTGATCTCTGCAATTTCTGTTGATTCTGCAGCCTCGTCAAAGTTTTTCACATCTGCAAATGCTGCACTTGAAACTGTAGATTTTTCAACTAGCCCTAGAATTTTACCTTCATCTGTTTCAATAACTGTGTACTCTCCCACTGATAATGGGCGTGATGTCAAGGCAGTTACTATTGTGGGTTTTGACTCTCCAATCACATATCCTAAACTCATCCTAACACTTCCCGCGATCCAATTTCATTACTTAAACCGAGTAAACTTACCATTTTTGCAAGTTCTTTGTCTGATATTTTACAGTTGTTATGAGCTAGTTTCAGTGCATATGGATATCCACCAACACTGCTTTTGTAAATTTGATTTAATATTTTTTTTATCTCATCTTCTGAATACTCTTTACCTAAAAACTCTAGCTTGATAATTGGCGTGGAATCACTTAACCTGACAAATGTTGAGCAAATTATTTTATCTTGTCCATATTTTTTCTCTACAAATAACTTTGAAAAACCAGGGTTTTTTGTCACATGGTTATAATAGAAAATATCTCCAGCTAGTGAACCAAGATCTTCAAATTGTTTTCTAGTGTTGGATGTTTTTGCAATGAAAACAACATTATCTCTCTTTTTCATAATCCTGACTATTTCTGCATTAAGTGATGACTGTCTTGTCATAAATTGAGAATGAAGTGAACCATCCATTAGAACTAGATCCACATGATCCACAGTTTTTTTACATGCATCAATCTCCATCTTACTAGCAATACGAGAAAGATCAATGTCTGCGCCTAACCCAGAGTTATGTAAATCTACTAACACCTCCCCATCAGATTTTATTGAAACTGCTGTGGTTGCCCATAATTCAATTCCTTGGAATTTAGTGTTGTTAAAACTAGAATCAATCCCTGCAGCGATCGCCTCTTCCTTTACAGGCTTGTATTCTATCCAATTTTCTCTAGCTTTTTTCAATATCTGTTCAAATTTTGGACCTTTGAGAACCGTCAACATCTTTTCTCTGTTTAGAATTGCATCTTTGTATACTGTATTGAGCACAACGATAGTTCGTCGTTTTGAATAAATTCTTTAGGTTATGTTAAATCTTAACCCCTGTTATACAATAGTTAGACCTACCCCACTCTGCCTTTTAAAATAATTTTTTCATTTGTTTGAGAAGGCGTAGATCTGTCAATGTATGTGATTTCATACCAATCTCCTATATGGATTGTTTTCCCGTCTATCTCTCTGGGAATTTTTATTTTTACCTCAAACGTACTTGTATTTGGACCAGTTTCAATTAGGGAAGCAGAATTGGCGTCAAATCTGGGATTTGCAAGTGTTGTTTTAATCCCTCCATTTCCTCTGTATTCAAGTAAAGAGAGGGGGATTTTGTCTTCATCTCTTGAATCTCTATTGGCATCAGGTTCATACAGTCGTAGTGTAAACTCGTGTCCAATCCTAGACCCTCCACCAGATGATTGAACTTTAGCAAATGTATTGCTCAATAAAACTGACTTGACCAATGTCCTTTGCTCTCCTAAAGAATCAGATTTATCGATATATTTTATCAAAACAATATCATCTTGTGATATGGGCTTACCATTAATCGTGTCAGGAATCTGTAATTTTACATAAAATTGTCCCGTATCAGGTCCTGTCTCAATCATGGTTTCTGGACCTTCTATTGCAATCCCATTAATTGTAAATTCTAACAATCCTCTTACTGGAACTATCTCTATTCCCTTATTTGCAATATTTAGATCAGGATCCGTTATGTAGAAATTCAATATGCTACTGACTGACGCAGGCACTGTTTGAATTTCTTTGTTTGATTCCGTAATTGGAATGGGCGTAAAACCCAATCCCCGTTCTTTCATCTTTTCTTCTGTACTAGGTTTAACACAGTTAGGAACTCCGCTTGTTCGTATAACCAGTTCATATCCTGCTCTACAGACAACTTCTTCTGCCATTGTTCCTTCTTTCATCTGTTTTTTGGGTGAATCAACATCTGCATATGATGTCATAGTTAAAAATAGCATCAGAGCAAATATGCAAAATATTGCTTTTGATAACAACTCTTCCATCGTATTTTTTACTTTAAATAGATTAAGATCAGTTTGTGCTTATTACAAACCAGAGAATCAAATGTGAAAATATGTGTGTTAGTTATATTTGATTAAACAAAAGATGTGGTAACATGCAAAAAATCCTAGCCTGTTTTCTGTTTTTTATTCTATCTGTACCATTTTCAAACGTCCACGCAGATCATGTGTTGGATATTGAAGCTTTTGCTCAATATCTTGATATTTCTCAATTGGAGTCTGAAAAATTTTCATTTGAATTTGATAATACTTCGTATGATATTTTCTATGGATTTCATGGAAGTATGGATGATTCAATGAGTGATGACTTTGGAGATCCAGTCGTAAAAGAAATGAGAGTAAACCAAGAAAGAAAATCCATACAAGTTGATTTTGATCATGTGCCTGGAAAAACCGATTTCTGGGTAAGGATTCCTTTTCCAGTGCTTTCTGCTGACGGTGAAAAATATCAACTTTTGATTGATAGCGTCGATACTGGATATGATATAATGAAAATGCCTGATGGCTATGTAATTGGGATGATTATAGATAAGGATACTAGGCAAGTGGAAATAATTGGCACACATGTGATTCCTGAATTTGATTCATCCATTCTTGTTTTGGGTTCGTCCATTCTGGCAATAGTTTACGTTGTGCATAAATTCTCTCTTGTAAAACGGATTAGAATTAATTAAGTGA
>JAGQHF010000102.1 GCA_020431985.1 Nitrosarchaeum sp.
AAGAGAAAAGATCTAAAGAGAAAGCACGGAAGCTCCAAGAACAAGAAGAGAAAAAAGTTTGGAAGAAGATAACGAATCATTTTTCTGGATAAAATTTGAGGGTCAAAAACAGCTAGCCACTGAGAATCTAGTTGTAGGAAATCAAGTTTACAAAGAAAAACTAATCACAAAAAAAGGAACAGAGTATAGATTATGGGATCCCTTCAGAAGCAAGCTTGCAGGTGCAATAATGAACGGCTTGAAAGAATTTCCATTCAAAAACAAATCAAAAGTATTGTATCTGGGAGTGTCCACAGGCACTACAGTTAGTCACATATCAGATATCGTAGGCCCTAGTGGAATGATTTTTGGTGTGGAACATGCCAGTAGAGTTGCTAGAGATTTTTTAGACAGAGTTGCATCATACAGGAAGAACATAATTCCAATATTGCAAGATGCAAGAAAACCGAAGGAGTATTTTGCAATATATGGCAAAGTAGACATTGTTTATGTTGATATCGCTCAACCAGATCAGACAAAGATTGCAATTGATAACTGTAAGACATATCTAAAAAGCCAAGGTTATCTTTTTTTGGTTATAAAGACTAGAAGCATAGATGTCACAAAATCTCCAAGACAAGTGATTGAAGAGGAAATAAAAAAGCTGAAACCAGATTTTGATGTAATGCAGGAAATTAACCTAATGCCATATGACAAAGACCATGCAATGGTAATTGCAAGACTATCAGCATGAGTTAGCTAGAATCTGCTGTGTAGGTTTCCAGCTTTTGCGAACAAATGTGGGCAGTATCTTGTGCGTATTGTAATATGATTTTACAAAATGAACTGTAGATACATCTGAAGGATAGCCACTACCAAGTTCATGCGTTTTTTGGAGCCTATGTATTGACCTGTCTCTAGAAACTTTAGCTATTATGGATGCAGCTGACACAACCAAAAACCTACTATCAGCATGATGATAAGAGTGTATTTTGTTGTTGTTTGCCAATTGTGCAATTTCTTTCCCAAATCGTTTGTAATCAACATCACAAGAATCCACATAAGAAACGTCTGGGTTAAGTTTAGAAATTACTTTTGCCATATATTTAGCCTCCAAGTGATTAAGATTATGGTTTTTCACACTAGCATCAATTATTCTTGGAGAAATTCTTGCAATGCAATAGTCATCAGCTAACTCAATAATTTTCTTGTATAGATTTTCACGAATGCGTGGAGAGAGTTGTTTGGAATCCTTAACACCCAATAGAGAAAGATCTTTAATTTTGGATTTGTCCAAAGAAATACCGGCTATCACTAGCGGTCCCAGCATGGAGCCTCGTCCTGCATCATCAACTCCACATATTTGCACAAATTTTGTCGTTGAATACAAGTATTAAACCGTTATATGATTAGTAAAACAAGTCAATTGCAAATTCCAGATGAAATACTTGAAGAAATAGTAGAAGGGGAAACAAAATTAGTTGTTCCAAAAAGATCAATTACAGATAAGGTTCCTCCAAAAAAACCCGCCTTTTTCAATCCAAAGGCAAAACTTACCAGAGACATGTCAATAGTTGCATATTCAGCATTTTTAAATAAATTTAGAGGACCACGAGTTTTTCTTGAGGGATTTTCAGGAGTAGGTGCCAGAGGTTTAAGAGTTGCAAAGGAAATAGAGATGGAAAAAGTGGTCATAAATGATTTGAATCCTACTGCATTAAAACTAGCAAGGGATGCAGCAAAAAAAAACGGTTTAGAATGTATTGAATTTTCGGAAAATGAAATTTGTAGATTTTTCAGTGATTATTCAAAAAAAGGAAAACGTGGTTCGATTGTGGACGTAGACCCTTTTGGATCGCCTGCACAGTTTTTTGATTGTGGGATACGAGCTACAATGCATGGGGGAATTTTATCAGTAACAGCTACTGATCTTCAAGTTCTAAACGGACTGTTTCAGGATGCATGTAAACGAAAGTATGGAGGAATTCCAATCAGAGTAAATTATGGAAATGAGATAGCTATCAGACTAATTTTGGGATGCATGAATATAGTTACAGGTAGATTGGGTGTTAAAATGATTCCAGTGTTTGTAGAGAGTGATATGCATTATTATCGAACCTATGTTAAAATTTTGAATCGAGTGGACCAACAAGATAATCTAGGATACATTACACATTGCAATACATGTGGAAACAGAAAAACAACTTGCGAGCCAACTCAAAATTGTAATTTGTGCGGCTCGTTGAATAAAATTGCAGGTCCACTATGGATTGGACAAGTTTTTGATAAAGAATTTGTGGATGACATGTTGCAAGAAATTCCGAATTTAATAGTAGATAAGAAGTGCCAGAATACATTATTGAAATGTTTGGCAGAATCCGAAATGCCAGGAACTTATTTTACACTTGATGAGATTGCTTCACAGACAAAAACATCTCCGCCAAAGTTGGAAAATATCCTAGACAGATTGAAAAAAATGGGATTTACAGCAAGTCCGACAGTTTTTAGTCCAACAGGATTTAGAACAACAGCTAACATTGAGCAGATAAAGAAGATGTTTCTTTCTAATTAGAGTAACCAAGGCACACACAGTACAGTTCACTGCTTTGTTTCCTACTTGCCATGGGTTTTGTCAGATGAATCTTTGCGAATTTTTTTCTCAAATAATCTCGAAACTCCATAGAATATTCACCGTCAAAAACTTTGAATACAGCATTTCCTTTATGCATCAGAACTTTATCCATAATCTTTGCACAACTGTAATTCAGAGAGATTTGCTTGGCATGGTCAACAGACCAATTCCCAGTCACTTGAGGCGAAAGATCACATACTACCGCGTTTACTTTTCTGTTGAAATAATACATTATCTCATCAATTATTGATTCATCTTCAATGTTTTCTCGAATTATGTGAGCTCCTGGAATCTCATCAACATAAGAAAGATCAACTCCCATAACCTTGCCTCGGTTTCCAGCAAGCTTGACTGCCATTTGTGTCCATCCTCCTGGAGCGCATCCCAAATCAAGTACATAGAAACCAGGGCCTATAATGCGATAAGATCGGTTTAATTCTTTTAGTTTGTATGCAGCCCTGCTTCGAAAACCTTGCTCATGTGCAAGTTTTCTATAGTGATCTTTACGTGCATCGATTAGCTTCATTTGGATTTCGATGGAGTTTTCAATTCGGCAAGTACCCAATCCTCAATGAATTGGCAATTTCTTGGGCTAATTTCACCATCTAGTGAACATTTCTGTTCAACAGGACATACCAAGCATGGTGCATTCTCAATTGATTGAGTACTAATTGGAGTCTTCTTTAAAATTAGCTTGTATGTCCATCTTCCTTTTTCAAGAATTTTTTCTCTGGTAATAGTACCCATCCTTTCAAGCTTTAATGCTAATCTTGAACCATCTCGTGTGGAGAGTTTTAATTTTTTCCACAGTTCATTTTGAAACATTCCTTGAGATTCTTTTTCTGCAAGAATATCATAAACACGATTGGTCAATCTTTCCATGTCAACCTTTTCAATTTGAAAATTTTCAATTTCTTCATCAGTCAGTTGCTCTTCTAATTCTTCTTCAAGTGTTTTTTCTGACTCCTTCTTTTCTTCTTCTAATTCTGCCTTGGTCTTCTTTTCTTTGGCGGGTTTTTCTGCCTTGGTCTTCTTTGGGGGTTTTGCAGAAAGTATGTTTGCTTTTTCCTTTAATTGTGCAATTTCGACTTTGATTTTTTCCGCCTCTTCACTCAGTTTGTCTGTTTTCTTTGCCATTTCAACCCCTGTTTTAACTTAAAATTCCTATTTATTATACAGTAGGATGATACCTATTTAACAGTGAATTTCTCAGTTGCCGAAATTACAAACTTTTGTTCCTTGTCTCGCATTTCAGCCACGATCTTATATTCCCCAGGTATATCAACAGTTTCAGAAAAACCATTTCCTAAAGGAAGTTGGGCACTAGTTTGGACAAAGCATTGTTCAAGGAATCCATTTTGAGCAGATATGCTGCCATCGGCAGAAAATATCGTAATATACAAGTCACCACAGTCAAAGAACTTATCATCTACATTTACCAGTATTTTTACTGGACTTGACACGGAATATTGCTTGGCAAGACCAATAATTTGAATTGATTCATCATTGGATCCACCAGATCCGCCAAACCTCCACATATTCAAATCCCTATCAGATTCCTCTAAAACATATGCCATTGCAGCGGAACCAAATACAATTGAAAATATCACAGGTAAAACAAACACAGCATATTTTGTTGTCGTCATTTGGTTTAGCAGTAGAAAATTCCCTTATATCTATTTAGCAAACTAAAAAGCACTCAGAAATTTGACGAATGAGTTAAATCAAAGCCGACGGAATATCGCCTAGATGCGACTAAGAAAATTTCGAGTGAGAGCTTATCGTTGCATTCATGATTCTGGGGAAATCAACGTAGGCGACTTGGCTGCATTCGTTGGGAGAAATGAAAGTGGGAAAACCACGATTCTTCAAGCCCTAACATTACTAAATAAAGATGAAAAACTGTCAGATTTGGACCTTTGTGACGAAATGTCGGAAGAACTCAAATATGAAGTAAGATTGGCAGAAGGAGAGTTTGATCTTAGTGAAAATGAAATATCATTGTTAAAAACAAAGTTTCCAAATTTGCCGGAACTGAAAAAGATAAAGCTTTACAGGAGCAATAAATCACCTAAAGTTCAATATGAGTTTGAGGACATTCGTCTTAGTGAAGACGAGAATAAAGGATTGAATTCGTGGGAAAATTTTACAAAAAGAATAATTGATTTTCTAGATACAATTCCAAACCATCTAAGAATACAAATAGATACAGAGTTTTTTGAAAACAACCCTCCCAAAAGCCAAGAAGCGTTTGATAGAGGAATGGCTGAATTTAGTAACCAATTCCACGTTATTGCAATTCAAGAGCCAAAAGTCATCGAGGAATGGGAGAAAATTTATGAAAATCCAGAAAACCAGTTTTCTAATTTGCTTAGAGGGGAGAGTGAAAGAACAGCTCTTGAGAATTATATTTCATCAGAACTACATCCAAGATTTGTCTATTTTTCAGATTATAAGAAGATCTATGGAAACATAAATCTAAATGAATACATTAGAGAAGAAAAAGGAAGTAGAACAGAATCTATTGAGTATGTTGAAGAATTTGACAAAGCTGAGACAGTGCGAAATCTTTTCTATTTAGCAGAACTTGATGTAAATGAGCTTGATAGTGTAAAAGAAACCCCTTCCAAGTGTATAAAAATTCTAAACACCGCAAGTAACAGATTAACAAGTAAATTAAACCCAGCATGGAAAGGAGATCCAATTCATGTTGACTTAAGATACAACCCTGGAAATATCATGAGTGTTGTAATATCAGATGTTCATAAAGATGGGACGATTACAAACACTGGACTTCTAAACAGAAGAGCAGAAGGTTTCAAGTGGACATTTTCATTTATTGTTAATTTTGCAGCAGAAACACAGAGAGCAGAATTGAAGGAAGCAATTCTCCTTTTGGATGAACCTGCAAGAAATCTTCATCCAACACAACAAATGGGAATATCAGATCTTTTAAAAAATCTGGCTGGATCTAATCAAGTGTTATATGCAACACACTCGCCATTTATGATCTTTGATTATACGCCAGGTAATTTACTTGTAGTTGAATTAGATAAAAGAAAGCATCTAAGTAGAATATTTTACGACTATTGGAACGCAGACGATAAAACGCTAACTCCTATTTTGTATGGTCTATCAAGAGGATTGGTAGAATCCATGGTAGACAGGGAAATTGGAACAAATTCCAGACCAATCATCATAGTAGAAACAATATCAGATGCAATGTACCTAAATGCCTTTGATAAATTTCTGCAAGACCCCAATATTTCCATGAACCCATTAAACATTGTCGCAGCCTATAGCAAAAATTCGGTGTTGCCACTAGCAATATTTTATAGAAATCACGGATATAGAACTTTCATACTGCTAGATAATACTGAGGAATCAAAACAAATTTCGTCTCAGCTAGCATCAAACGAGTTTTCTCCAATTCAGACAATATTCTTTGAAAGAGAAGGTAAAAAGTTAGAATCCATAGAAGATTATATCGTGTTAGAAGATTACCTGTATGTGGTGAACCAGACATATGAAATTAAATTGAGACGTGAAGGATATTCCAATCTGACTCCACAAGATGTTTTAGCAAAGGAGAAAAAAGGAGTTTTAGAGAACCTGCATAATATTTGGGAAGACCACAGAGATGATGATTGGGGTAAATTCGATAATGAAGAAATTACCAGATACATTTGTGAAAAAATCGCTCTTGAAGAGACAGAGTTTTTATCAGATAAGACAAAGGATCAATTTAGAACTTTGTATAGAATGATTGCGGAGAGAATCAGACAATATCAGAACCTAGGAACGAAGCCTGATTTAGATAAATATCAGCGAGCCAGAGCTTGAGATTAAAGAAGGTTTCGAAGAAAAAATACTGAAATGAGAAATACTGAAAATTCTTTTTAAGGTTTAAGTGAGAGATGGTGGAGATGGTTTTATGAATAGATCCTCGATGAGAGGAATTGTCCTTTCGATTATTGTGTTTTCTGCCATATGTGCTCTTACTCCCAATGTTTTTGCTGAAATAGATGCAAAAAGCATTGCTTTTGAAGAAACCACAATACTTGAATTTATGAATAAAGGACCAACAGATGTAAGCTCCTTTCGAGTTTGGCTAGACGATGATTATAATTTTAAATCATTTAAAACAGAGAAAGGATGGACTGGTGAAAAACTACCACAAGGAGTTATTGTGTTTACATCTGTAGAAGCTGTAAAGCCAGGTGACTCGATAAAATTTGGCATAAAAACAGACAAAGTTGGTTCTGGAGTAAACTGGAAAGCACTTGATAAGAATGAAAATGAGATTGAAATTGGTATTGCATTAGCAGAAGACATATCAAAGACGGAAAGCGTCAAAAAACAAACCATAACTTCGTCTGAAGGGATTTTGACAGATTCTGTTTTCAGAATTGTTCCAGAAAAACCAAGTGTTGGAGGTTCAATTAGGGTAACAGGAGACAGTTTTGGAACATCACAAGAATTTGACTTTCTCATAGATTCTAGAACAATTGGGAGTTTTGTGACGGATGAATCAGGTCATTTTATGACAACCATGAAAATTCCAGGAAATATTAATGCTGACAGAGTAGATCTGATTGTAAAAGACAAGAAAGATGCAGAAAAGAAGATCAGTATAAGATTAAGAGAGGGAGACAGCATAGTTCCGGTTCAAGATAATGTAAAACTCACAATCAAGGGAATTCCAGATGTGGTGCACAGAGGGGACCTGTTAGATATTTCTGGAACCGGTAATCCAGGGGGCGCAATAACTGCAAAAATACATGACATTGATGGAAATATAATCAACACAAGAACAGCAGAAATTGATTCAAAAGGAAATTGGAAGTTAGATGAGCCTATTCTTGTACCGTTAGAAACCCCGTTAGGAAAATATGGTGCTGAGATCTCAGATGGAAGAGAAAAAATCCTAAGAAATTGGACAGTAGAGTCATCCAAAGTAATCATCATCAACCCAGAGAGTCTGAGGGTAGAGCCAGGCGATCCAATTAGATTCAACGGAACTGCATTACCAAACATCCCAATTGAACTAGTTTTAGAGGATCCATTAGGAGATGAAAAGATGTCAGATATTATAGAAGTGGGCGATGCAGGACTGGTAGAGATCGAGTATCCAACCACAGCAAATGTAGACAAAGAAGGTACATGGACATTAATTGCAACTCAAGACAAATACAAGGAATTCACATATGTTGGCTTGGGACAGATTCCTACGATTCCTGTCAATTTTGAATTTGACAAGCTCAACTACAAATCAACAGAAACTGCACAGATATCTTTTAGAGGCAAACCATCAGAATCACTTAGTTTGTTGATAGTAGATCCTTCAGATAAACCAAAAGGAGACACCATACCGATAAAATTACAGCCAGACGGTAGAGGCAAATATCAACTCAATTTAGCAGGATATTCATCAGGAGTATACACAGCAGTAGTTAGCAAAGGTGCAACAAAGAGTAGTGAAACATTTACAGTAGGATTACAACCAGGTTCCGGAAAAATAGACATAAACACTACAAAGCTTGAATATCAACCAGGAGATTCAATACTCATATTAGGGGAAACAAATTCCAACGTACTTCTCAAAGTGATATTGTATGACCCACAAGGCAAGGAAGTAAAAACCAGAGAAACGTTTTCAGATAAAAATGGAAAGATTTCAGAAGATGGTTTCAGAATACCCTCAAAAGCACAGCCAGGAATTTGGCAACTTAAAGCAATCAGCGGTTCAAACTTTGATATTGCAAAGATAGAGGTTACCGCAGTCCATCAGGAAGGCATGGTGATTAGCGTAACAGATGGAATAGAAATCCCAGGAGTTGCAAAAACCATAACAATCAAAGTAATAGGAGCAAAGGGGACAGTAGAGATTGATATAATTGCAGAAGATGGAAATGTAATCGAAAAGCTAGAATTCCCAGCATCAAAACAGGGAGAGATTAATCAACCATGGATAGTTAGAAAGGACATAGTTCCTGGAACATATACAATAAAGGCAGCAGATGCATATGATTCGGCAGAAATCAAATATTTAGTCAAGTAATTCAAACAATTTTATTTTACCATGATAAGAATTTTGTATGAACCTTAAAGATAAGATTTCAGAATTTCCAAATTTTCCAAAAAAAGGCATATTATTTAGAGATTTTAGCCCAATTCTCAAGGATCCCTCATCCTTATCTTATATCTCTGATGAATTTGCAAAATACTTTCATCCAAAGAATGTAGATGTGTTCGCAGGAATTGAATCTAGAGGGTTCATACTTGCTTGTATCTTGGCAGCCAGATACAACAAGGGTATGATAATGATTAGAAAAAAGGGAAAACTCCCAGGAAAAACAATAAAGCAATCATATAAAATTGAATACGGTCAAGACACAATTGAAATCCAAAAAGATATTCTAAAAGAAGGGCAGAGAGTAATAATATGCGATGATTTGTTGGCAACAGGAGGTACAGCAAAGGCATCTGCAAAACTAATTGAAAAGTTAGGTGGAATTATTTCCGGATTTGCTTTCATCATAGAACTTACCGAATTAAATGGCATAAGTGAAATAAACCAATACAATTGCAAATCATTGGTGAGATATTAATGAAAAAAGATATCGAAATTGGAATTTTTGGAGGGACAGGAATCTATGATTCAGGATTACTAACCAATGCTGAGGAAATTGTTGTGGATACTCCCTATGGGAAACCATCAGACTCAATTACAGTAGGATTATTTAAAGGAAGAAAAATCGCCTTCCTCCCAAGACATGGAAAAAAGCACACAATACCGCCTCACATGATAAATTACAGGGCAAACATTTGGGCGTTCAAAGAATTAGGAATAACACGAATTATCGCACCATCTGCAGTAGGAAGTTTAAAAGAACAAGTTGAACCCGGACATTTTGCTCTGCCAACACAATTCTTAGACTTTACAAAATCAAGGCAAGGATCATTCTCAGATAATGGTAAAGTGATACACATATCTGTAGCAGAGCCATTTTGCCCAGAATTGCAAAAAGTGATTACAGATGAAATGAAAGAGCAAGAAATAAAAATTCACAAAGATTGCACCTATGTCTGCATAGAAGGTCCTAGATTTTCTACAAAAGCAGAATCAAAATTTTATAGAACTACAGGCGCAGAAATAATTGGAATGACATTAGTGCCTGAATGTCAACTTGCGAGAGAGGCACAAATGTGCTATGCTTCAATTTCAACAGTTACAGATTATGATGTATGGGCTGAGAAGGCAGTAACTGCCAAGGAAGTTTTAGATACTTTGTCTAAGAACGTATCAACAACAAAAAAAATACTCACCGAGTTAATTGAAAAAATTCCAAAAATTAGAAACTGTTCTTGTGCAAAAGCGCTTGAAGAAGCTCAGTTTTAGTCATCTGCAAAGGATTCACGTTTTAGTCCCTCAGGCAACGAAAGATCACCTTGTAAAAGGCTTCTTTGAAGAGTCATAATTACATCATCCACATCATACCCTAGTTTTTCCAGATCTTTTTGAGTGGTAGAAGAAAGCTTTGCGCCGATATTTTGTCCTCCAATTCTTCCAAAGGCAATTGCTGTGAATCGGAATGTATGATCATCCAGAGTGAAATTTCCAGTGATTTTTGCAGCCATTTGACTACCATGGACATTATTTATGTGAACTTTGATATTCATTGTAAAGTCAGATTTCAACAGCCTTATTTACGTGATCATCAACGAGAAAACTCCAGTGTTGTTCATCATCAACTTTGAAATTCTTTACAGGTAAAGGAATCATCTCTTCATGGAGGCATTCATGTTTAATTTCACCATTTTCTTTGACTTTGACTAACTTCCAGCGATACTTTCCTTGCTGAAGCTTACATACGACGACGGCCCATTTTGCATCGGGTTCAATCTTAGGCATTCCAACCAAATCTGCTAATTCTTCAATTCCTAATTGTTTTTCTTCACAGAATCTCTTTTTGCATGAACCGCATCTCCACACGTCAACGGAACCGATAGTCCTTTCGTCAATATTGATGTTAACTACGCCAAAATACACCGGTTGATGTTTGCATGATTCAGTATCTATCAATGTTGTTACCGCCTCGTAGTGCTATTTAGTTCTTGCATCATCATATTGTTTCTCCAAAACTACCCCTATATTGTCAACAGTTTTGTTTTGTTTGAATTCAATATTTTCTCTCTGACATCGCCTTCTGTACATATTTACAGAGGTAAACCTTGGATGCATTGCTTCAAACTCAGTCGGCGAGATGTCAATGAACGCACCCAATTTCATAAGTTCTTGTGAAGTTTTTAATGCATCATCATTTGAGATTTCTAGTTTGTCAGACATTACGTCAGGAGACATCTGTCCATTACATGTTACCAAAAGAAACACTTTGGCTTGTAATGTACTAAGGCCTATTTCTGAAATAAGATCCTGTTCTATTTTAGAGAGATCAATCATATTTTATCAGTAATTTTTTGGATATTTTTAGTGAGAATCCCATTGCGATAAAATGAACAACCCCACCAATAATTATGGCATGTAACAAATCATCAAGAACCTCCCAGCTCAAAATAAACGCTGAAATGGATGGGACACTAACAATTACTGCGATAATAGAGCCTTTAAGAAAGACATCTTGTAATGTAAGATTTTTTGATCTTTTTTCATTGTTCAATGCCATAAATTTGAAAAATGGTAATAAAAACCAAAGATACTTTATATTTGGTAAGAGTAAATTTTTGTTGCTTGGCAAGTTATAAAGGTGCATACTCAAATGAGCAATCGTTAAATTTTGTCATTCCGATTATGGTGATTTTGTTTCTAGGAATAATTTACATAATGACACAAAGATCAGGTGCCGGTTTTGTCAGCTTTATCTTGATAGGTGCTGCTGCAATTACAATGTTTTATTGGGTGAGAGTGTTAAAGAAAATAACAAAAGAGCAAAAACCAATCTACACCCCAAGAGAACAAGAAACGAAAAATTGGGTGTATGATCTAATTAAAGGAGATGCAGAAGTTGTATTTGTAGCTGAAGTTCCGGGTCCAGAAGATAGAATTGCAGTTAGGCTTATCGATGGGATTCTATACATAAGAGGTCAAGGAGGATTTTCAAAAGAAGTGCCTATCGAAGGCTCAAATAATATGCAGATATTTGATTTCAAATATAGAAATGGAGTGTTAACTCTCAGAATAAAATGATCAGAGGCTTTTAGCTAGATCTAGTTTTTGTGGCAGATATTTGTCAGTAATGTTCGTTAATCCATATTTAGAAAAGGCCTCAAGTTCAGCCTTTCTTTTGATTCTCAGAAATACGTCTAGTTCTTTTTTCCATATTCCTTCCTGATATCTAGGATCTTTTTGGAGATCATAGCACCGTTTGATGTCAGATTCGGTCATCGGTATGGTGGGCAGTTTAAATTTTTCAATATCTGTTGCCCATACTCCTACCCATTTTGCATCAGGTACAGTCAATTCTCTAAGATGTGCTGCGTTTGCAGATCCTGATTTGATTACCATGGCAATGTGTTCACCATACACATCACCATCAGTTAAGACAATGACAGGTAGTTTCATTTCATCATGCAAGCGTTTAAGCAAGGTTCTTGTGGAACGTGGTGCTTGGCCTCCAGTGTTTATGATGATTGATTTGAATTTTTTGTCTACTTGTTCTTCAACAAATCTAGTAAACAAACCACCCTTTTCAATTGCAATTACAATTTCAGCGCTTGTATCCAATAATTCAGCGCTTGTAAGGCTTGGTCCGATAGAGTAGCCATCAGGATGGTTTGAAAGATTCATTGTCTTGCCTTCATAACCAGGTATTGTGTACTCTACATTCAAATCTCCAAAAATTGAGCTTCTTTCTTCTGGAAATACATGAAAGTCTTCCCTAGGTTTTGACAATATTGCCTCCAAGTCCACAATAATGTTATCGGATTCTGCCTGATCCTCAAATTCTATGGCAAATGCTTGTGAAGAATAATAAACATCTCTGAGTGTAGATGATTTCTTCTCCTGAGTAAGTCTGTTAGCAAAAAATGCCAGCCATATTAATTGAGTAAAAGATCGTAGTTGGGATGAATTTCTTGAATTTCGAATTGCTGCAGAGTTACCAAGAACGTATTGTCTTAATTTTTTATCATATACTATGTTACTAACAGATCTACTTGGAATGGAAAATTTTGGGAATTGGCCATTATCTAGGTCATCGTAAATCTTTGCACCATATGTTTTTAGAATCTCTAGAATGTCCTTTTGTTTTTTGTCCGATTTTTTATTTTGTTGTTGTGATTTCTCATTCGTTTTCAACTATAGCCTCCTCCTCTAACATTTTTTTGTAGTTTGGTTCTTTTTTCTTACCTGCCAGTTCGGTACAAAATTGCGCAATCAATGGGACATATTTTGCATATAAGTTAGCGCGTTTTTTTGCCATTTCAGCCTGTCCCTTTTTTGACATATACGCTGCTAGTTTTCGGGAAAGGAATTGAAGAGCAAGTCTCAATTCACGTTCAATTTCAGGTCTATCCGCAACATTTTCTTTTCCAGCTGTCTTGTACGGAATTCTAGTTGAGCATATATGAGACACAATGATGAATGGAGGTTCCCCTTTAACCTTGTATCGTCCCCAGTCTGTATCATTAACTACTTTGAGAACAACGTCGCTTCCCTCATCATATAATAGAGGAATTCTATTGGCATATCGGTAAACATGAGGCCCTCCAGGTTTGATATCACCCCCGTACGCAATTCCCATTTCAATAATGAATGGGAAGCCAGAGTATGCGGATGCAGGACGCTGTACTACAGCAGTAAAGTCAGGATTGAAGAATTTTTTGATCCCTTTTTCTAGAGGCTCTTCCCCTAGAGGTGCAAGGCAGCTTGGATCCGGGGATAAAAATTCTTCAAATTTTTGCAACGAGTCGCTGAGTTTCACTAATTCTTGGTTGGTCATGGTGCCCATTCGTTTTTCTGGTTTGAAACCTGCAAATTCAGCAAATTTTATTGCAGTTGTAGGACCAACTCGTTGAAAACGTTTTGTTAAGAAGGTGGTGAGAGGCTCTCCCTGAACTGTATTAGTTAACTGTTTGTAATACGGGCTGTCAGAATCCATATCAACAGTTTTGGATTGGGAATCACCAAAGTCCCAATAGTATAATTTTTTATTAGGTACGTCAATGTCTTCAATTTTTATTTTTCTGAGCATCTCAAAATCCATTTTAAGAAAGGACATTAACGCGACTACAACACGAACTTGGCGTGAGAGATTTTTCCACTTTGTTTTTGCTTTACTCATGGTGGCAGCAAAACCAAGACTCTTTTTTGACAGCCCCAGATCCTTTCGTACCTTTTCAATCATACTGTCATCTATTGTTGGAATTTCAAATTGAGATTCCACTATCATCCTACGAATTCGTTCCACATCAATTCCGTGTGGATGTGGTCTGATGATTGTTGGTGGGGGAGGAATATCCCTTACAAATCTAGAATGATGGAATTTCTGTTCTTTAGGATCGTCAAAGGTAATTGTTGCATATGGAGTAATCAATGATGTTTCATAGACATAATCGCGGATTTTGGTACCTGCTTTGGAATAGTCTCCTTCAAGACAGATACTTACAGAGAGACCATTTTTAGATATTTCTTTGGTAGTATGTTTTAGAATTACCGGTTTATTTTTTTGAATGTCCAATAATATTTCAAATTCATTTTGAATTTTTCCATCAGTGGAGCTCTTGACAATAACTGGTTTGTTGGTTGTGATTTGTCCATACAATATAGCCATTGTTGCACCTAATCCAAACATTCCTCTAGCTTGTTTTAGTCCAAACTTAGAACCGTAAAGAACTGTTCCAAATGCTAATGGAATATGTTCAGCATCTACTCCAGGACCATTGTCCTTAACAGTCAAAATATAGGATTTTGGATCAGGTTTATCAGGATCAACTGCTTTTATTATAAGATGAACTTCGGGTAAAATTCCGTGTTGATCACATGCATCTAAAGCATTTTCTACGAATTCTCTTACTGCAGTATAAAGAGAACGAGTAGGATTACTAAATCCAGCTAAATCACGGTTACTGTAAAAGAATTCACTTGGAGAAATTTGGTTAAACTGCTCTTTAATAGAAGACATTTTGATCTTCCCATAATTTCATTTTTTCTTCTTTCGACCTTCTATTAGCTGCTTCAAGTTTATTGTAAACAGAACCATGCATGCTGCCAGTAGAAATTGAAGATATTGCGTCAACGGCTAGTTTTAGCTTTGTTGTATCACCTATGATTGAAACAGTCTTTCCATAAACAGAAATGTACGTACCTGTAAGATTTTCCATGTTTCTTCTTGCCTTACCGCCTTCTCCTATAATTCTACCTTTTATCCTTTCAATATTAGAACTGGATTTTCCAGAAAACTCTCTTAAATCTATTATATGCAATGTGTTATCACCTTTGAGTAATTGCAATGCATTGTGAGGGGAAAAACCTCTTCCTATAGCAGTAACAATCTCCATTGCCTTAAACGGCTGCATTTTTTCCACAGAACCTGCCGACTTTATAAAGACCTCTCCGGTTTCACCATCTATATCAAGAACAACGTTACAGTAGTTTTCGATTTGTGATTTTGTTTTTCCGGATTTGCCAATGAGTACGGCTATTCGATCATTTGGAATCCGAATTATCTTTTCAAAGCTCATTTTATTATTTCCTCAAGCAAATGTGATGGATCACTTACTGAAAGTCCTCTTTTAGAAAAAAAATGATTTATGTTCTTAATATCTCTTTTAAGAAATTCAATTGCGTTGGAGTGTCTTATGTCAACAGCTGATCCAAGATCAAATAGAACAAGGCCATCAGGAGTTTTAAAAATATTATATTCAGAATAATCTCCATGTACCAGTTTGGCATCCTTATACAATCGTTGTAGAATAGATAGGCATTGTCTATAATCAGATTCATCAACTTCAGATTCCAACAAAGTCTTACATGGGACTCCATTTTGGCCTATAAAGTCCATAACAAGAACATTGTTTGTAACATAGAGAGGTTTAGGTACAGGCAGGTTACAATCATAGCATTGAGATAGATTTTTGAATTCTTTTTTTGCCCATAGATAGATTAAGTTTTTTGTTCCTCTTCTAACTTTAGAAAATCTTGGATCTCCCGTAATGTAAGATTCTCTTTTTTTAAAATTCGATGTACTAACTAGATAAATTTTCAATGCTACATTTTTCTTTTCATCATTTACAGCCCAAAATAATAATGACTCTTTTCCAGCGCTGACTGCTCCATTAACGTATGAAATGATGTGATCTTTTATCATTTTGTAGAGAGTCATAACAGTCGGCTTGTCTAGAACTTCGTTAATCACTTTGCCCTTTTTGAAACCATCATCTAGTTGTTTCTTTTTTGATTTAGAAACAAGTTTCTTATCAAGTTTTGATTCTAATTTTTTACTTATATCATCATACAATAACCTGATTTATTATCACTAGATAAAATGGATTTCTTTTGTAAATGTGTGATTACATTTTAAAGATAATTAAAAACGGAATGTTAGATATTTTCTTAATTCCGTTTTCAGAACCTATACCAATTTCTAGCGAGAGGTCTACAGAATCCTTCCCCACCATGTTAATGATAGATGATTTTTGAAGTAGAGTTTTTGCTTCTTCTCTATTAACAATTTTTTCCCCATAGTAATTTTTGCTAATATTCATCGTCAGTTTATCTTGAATTATTTCTTTTCCAAGTAAATCAAGGTCACACATATTTAGCATGATGTTCTTTTGATAATCAGTAACACGTACGGAGAACTGCATTATGCATATTTACCTTTAAGTGTAGATTTTGCTCCACATGCTTCACATATCAGAAATGAGATTCTATTTTCTTTAATGATCTTAGTATCTGGACTTTTGCAGGTTGGACACTCCAAATAGTCCTTAACATAAATTTCAAAAAGTCGCGTAAAATCCTCTGGGGCGCGTTTGCCAATAAACATGGCTTTATCGCCTAATCGTTCAGCAGGTACAGCAAATTCTTTTGATAGGTATTGTAGTACCTTGTCAGGGTCACGGCGAAGAACTTTAGGAAATTCAGAAAAATTACGTAGAAATGTCTTTTGTCCTTCCCACATGACATCCACAATAGGCAGTTCAAATCTTTTTCGGGTATCTTTTTTTGGATCTCCCAAGTCACTTTGGATTCGTTTAAGTAATTTCTCATAATCTGATTTTGTCATCAGAAGATATTAGGGCAGATACCCTATATTGGTTTTGAAAAAGAGAAATCGTGGACTTTTGTTACAGGTTTAATCCATCTTTCCTATTCGGAAAACATTAGTTCCACATTTAGGACATGAGCCTTTTACTGCAGGACGTCCATTCTTTAGTTTAGTTTCTTTGGGATCTTTGATTTCCCTTTTAGCTCTGCACTTTACGCAATATGCTTCAACCATTCTAGAAACCGTCGAACTTGGTTGTATTTAGGAAGAGGCTGTGAAAAATATTTAACTATAGACTAGACGAGCGTAAATTTTTTTCAGAATTATTAAATACAAACAGCAGAGATTTGGATTGTTTTACCAATAATTTCAAAAAGATTGAGGTCAAAGTAAATTTTTTAAAATTTTTATAAAATAAAGCAAATATTTCTGGTTTTTTATCAAATATAAACACCCTATTTCAAACAGAGATAAATGGCGTCAAAAAGAGGTATTGGGGTTACGATAATTATTTTAGCTGTAATTACTGGCGCTAGCTTTCTGTTCTGGATAGACCCTCAAGAGACAGAATCAACCTTTGTGATTTCAGACTATGAAAATTATTTAGACGGAATAAAGAACATTCATGAAGTATTGAAGGAATCAATTGAAGAGGAATTTACAGATATGAAAAATGGGAAAATTACTGCAGAAGAATACATTAAGATTGCAGATGTTACCACTTCACAAGTTAGTGCAAAGATAAGTGAATTTGTGACATCCAAACCGCCTGAACAATGGCAAGAAAGTTATATCAATTACATGGAAGCTTTGAAACGATTTAACTCGTATATCATAGAGACTAAGGTATACGCAACCTTAATGGCGGAAGAAAAGGACACAACGGAGATTGCACAGAAAATCAAAGATTTACAAAAAGAGGCACAGGAATTTGTAAAAATTTCCGATGAATTAAGACCGTGAACTAGCCTCAAAACCGAAATATAATATTTTCAAAAGTTGGAAATCGTTAAAAAGCAATTTTATTTAAACTGAGATGTGTCTCAGGGATCTGAAAAGATAGAAAAAGATGTAAACGCTTCAACAGCAAACAGATTGCTAGTAATTTGCGTAGATAGAGACAACGATATAGGGGAGAAAACAGGAATATCCACACCGGTAATTGGAAGAAATGGGTGTATAGAAGCTGCGCAAAGATTAGCGTTAGAAGATCCGGAAGATGCCGATTCAAATTCTATCTTTGCTGCAATAAAGACATATGAGGATTTAATCAGTAAAGGATACCAAGTAGAAGTGGTAACGATAGCAGGTGTAAAAGATAGAGGAGTTCAAGCTGATGAAAAAATCCTACAAGAAACAAAAAAAGTTCTAGAAACATTTGCAGCAAACGGCGCAGTTATAGTTTCAGATGGAGAAGATGATGAAAGTGTGATTCCAGTTATTCAAAATATTTTGCCTGTCGTTTCAGTACAAAGAGTTGTAATGAAGGTTAGTAGAAGTGTAGAATACTCCTATGCAGTATTTGGCAAGTATTTAAAAATGATAGCTTATGACTCTAAATATTCAAAATTTTTCTTAGGTGTACCAGGCATACTTTTGCTGATAGGAGGAGTTGCGACAGTTTTTGGATACACGGCAGAAATTTTTGCAGTTTTGGTTAGTATTCTTGGTGGTGCCTTTTTGATCAGAGCATTTGACATTGATAGGGCTTGGTCTAATTTGACGAAACCCACACCCATGGGATTTATCAGAATTTTTACAATGGTTGCAGGAATTCTTCTTATTTTGTCTTCAGTTCCTGCCGGAATTAATTCGGTTGGCACCGACATATTAGAAAGTGATGCGGAATTGATCTCAAAAATTACTGATAAAGTATTGATTGGAAAATTCGTGTCAGGCGCACTTCCGATTTTGTGGATTGGGATGGGTTCAATATTTGTAGGAATTCTACTCAGTAACTGGATAGGTGGAGTCCCTAGACAAATCAGTGATGTGTTGAGAATAATTGTACTAGGAGCACTATACCCTACGGTAGCACAGTTTACCAACATCATGATAAACCAAGAAAGTTCGTTTACTTTGGTCCCTCCGCTTTTAGCTGGACTCGCGGCAACATTAATCTCGGCCACAATACTGTTTAAGAAATATAGAAAACACAGACATCAAGAAATGATATCTGATTAGATGGAAAGCTGTAAAATATACGTGTTTTTTTGAAAAACACATATCTTTTGAAAATAATTACGTATCAAAAGGTGATTAGGAATAAGTAAGATTTTAGACATTTTATTTCAGCTATCTGGTCTTTATAAGATATATTCAAAACGACTTGAAAGCGAGGTGCGGCATGGTGATATCCCCAACCATGTGGCTCTTATATTGGATGGAAATAGAAGATGGGCCAAGAGACATTTGATGGTGCAAAAAGAGGGTCATTGGAAAGGAGCAGATGCAGTAGAAAATTTACTTGACTGGTGTGAGGAGTTTGACATAAAGATCATTACCTTGTATGCATTATCTGCCGAAAACCTAGAAAGAGATGATGAGGAACTACATTACTTGTATGAATTAATTCGTGAGAGACTTGAAAAGTTGTACACAGATAATAGAATTCATAAAAACAAAATGAGAGTCAAGGCAATAGGGCGGATTGAGATGCTACCTGATTCAATAAAACAAGTTTTAAAAAAATTAGATGAATCAACTAAAGATTACCATGATCATTTCTTGAATATCGCGCTTGCTTATGGAGGACAGTACGAATTAGTAGATGCGGTAAAAAAAATTAGTGAAAAAATAAAAACGGGTTCATTAAAAATTGAGGATATTAATAAAAAAGAAATAGAATCAAATCTATATACATCACACCTTCCACAATCATCTCCAGATATGATTTTGAGAACATCGGGAGAAAAAAGATTAAGTGGTTTTCTCATATGGCAAAGTGCATATAGTGAATTAGTTTTTATGGATATTTTTTGGCCAGAATTCAGGAAGATTGATTTAATGAGAGCAATCAGAACATTTCAAGAAAGAAAACGAAGAGTGGGTAAATAGAATGATTGAAGAAACATCAGCGGGAATAGTAGTATTTAGACGAGAGAATTCGGAAATTTTATTTTTGTTACTACATTATCCATCAGGGCATTGGGATTTTGTAAAAGGTAAAATGGAAAAAACAGAAACAACACATCAAACTGCAATTAGAGAAACAAAAGAAGAGACGGGAATTACAGATATTGAATTTCTAAATGATTTTGAAGAATGGATAGAATATAATTTCCAGTTTCAAGGAGAGTTAGTTCATAAGAAAGTGGTCTTTTTCTTGGGAGAGACAAAAACCAAAGACATACTGATTTCGCATGAACATCTGGATTATACATGGATGAGTTATGTCGATGCAATGGACAAAACAACATTTGATAATGCAAAGACAGTACTTACAAAAGCATATTCAGTTCTCAAAACATTTCATCTGTAGCTCTTTTGCTACAGATATTGGATTTTTTGCATTGATTATAGTTCTGCCGACTATAAGAAAGTCAGTTCCAGCTGACAATACTTCACTTGCACTGCCTCCCTGAGTTCCAACTCCAGGAGAAAAGATATTCATTTTACCAGATGTTTTTTTACTACAATACTGGATAATTTTTGGAAATGTAGCACCAACTACAATTCCATCTACCTTACTTTCAATTGCCCAATCTAAAAATAGATGGTAAAGTTTGTAATTTTTCTTCATTCTAAGATCAAGATCGTAAGACAGTTTTGCTTCAGGAGCACTCATGTGACATAGGGTAATTACACCACAATTCTTTTTATGAGTGGATTGCACTATATTTTTCAAACTTTCTAATCCCATTATGGGGTTAGCTATTACTGCATCAAATCCGAGAGCCCATAGATGATCAGTGGTAACACGATTGGTATTACCAATATCATTCAGTTTAATGTCTGCGATAGTTTGTAGGCCGTGTTGGTGAGATATCTTGGTTATATTAGATATTTCCTTGGAACCCAGAGGTAATAAGGAATGAAAATTAAATTTAATCCCACACAAAAATGGAGAGAGTTTTTTTATATTATTGATGGTTTTAGATTCCAATCCGCGAATGTCATCATAGTCATTTGCAAGGATCAGTTTTCCCTTTTCCTTTGATAATGAAGAAAGTCTAGTTTTGAAGGTGACCATAATCAACTAGAGGATGAGTTTCTTTTAATTTTATTATTTTGATGTAAGAATATCCATGGTCAGACAGACCATCTACAAAAGATGGTTCTGATCCATTATTTGTTGAAAACTTCATGAACGGCTTTTTGGGATCTTGATCAAGTACGACATGGCAAAAATATGATGCGCCTTCTTCATTAAAATTCATAAAAACTCCAATTAACCATTTTTTTTCAAGCGGGAATAAAAATAACGGAAAGGGAATTTCTTCAAATCCCCATGTGAGTTTTGCAAGACTTGCTAGATCTTCTAGTTCAATTGGCTGATATCTATCAGCAGTACCGTTTCCTGGTTTGAGAGTTTCTGGTAGAGACTTTATCCTGACAATTGGTGAGTATAATTTACTTGAATCAGAGGTAGAATCTACTACTGCAGATTCTTCTTTACCATCCTTGAGACCATAGCAAATGTAATGTCCATTATGTTCTAGTGGAGTGTAATAGACAATAGGTTTTTCTTTGAGAATATCCATTTGAACAGAAAGAACTTTCTTTCCATTGTGATCATGAAGAAAAGATACACGTGGAGCACGTTCAAGAGCACAAACCAATCGTGAGAACTCTAATGTAGAGGAGACTTGAATGTATCTAGGCAGTCGATCCACGGAAAATTTCCGTCTATATTCAAATTAAACTTATCCAAAAAAACATGCTAGGCTCGTCTGTCTATTATATCAAATACGGCAGGACCAGTGCCTATTATTGTAACAGGCGTGCACAATTCTTTTTCAATATTAGTAATGAAGGCTTTGGCAGGCACAGAAAGTTTATCGAATGTAGTGACACCTGCACAATCAGGAAAAATCACGTCTAACTTTGTTATTGCTATCTGTGTTGCACTGTTTAGCATAATTGCACGCCTAGCTAAATCAAAATCAAAATCAGCTGCACGTCGTTGTCTTCCTGTGACTGTTCCAAATTCCGACCAACCCTTGCTTTCAGTTTCTTCGGGAGTAAGCTCCTTGGTTAGTGGACCAGTACCTACCCTTGTCACATAAGATTTGAATACGACAATCACATCATCAACCTTCTTTGGACCGATACCTACATCAGCACATATTCCTGAGGCAGTAACATCTTTTGAAGTAACAAATGGATAGGTGCCATGCCATAGAGACAGGAAGGTTCCTTGGGTACCCTCTATTAACACATGGTGGCCATTCAATAAAGCATTGTTGATCTGTTCTGGAACGTCTGTTATCAGAGAAGATAATGAAGTAAAGTCTTTTGCAAGTTTTAAAGTTCTCATTGCCCTATCTGCATTTGCTGGGCCAGTTCCAGAACCAGTACTTCCTATCTTGTCTTTGAGATCTCCTTTTGAATCGCGAATAAGATGATCGTTTTCTATAATACCGCAATGTTTGTCAACAAAGGATCGTCCAGATGCACCAAAATCTTGAATTTCTTTTAACAAGACATCAGGATTGACTGTCACTCCGGGTCCAATCATGACACTAGCGTTCTTGTTAAGAAATCCACTTGGCAGCATTCGTACCTTGTACACTTTGTCACCGTCTCTAATTGTATGACCTGCGTTTGGTCCAGCACCCCCACGAACAATGATTTTTGGATTATCTTTTATTGCCAAATATGAAATTACTTTACCCTTCCCCTCATCTCCGAAAAATCCACCAACAACAACAGTAGAAGTCATTATTCTGAAACAAAATTTGGTTTATTTAAGCTAAAGTGTCCACAGGATTTAATATTGGTTGAAAACAGGTTTGAATAGTGGTTGAACAGAATTTTGCAGGAAATATTATAGTAAATTTAGCAAATCTGCCAGATTTTCTGAGAAAACCAATTTTGAAAAAAAGAATGATGGAATTTTTTTCTCTGTCAGAACCAGAAAAAAAAGAGATAATCAACAATGCACTTGAAGCAGGACCTACCATTCCATTTCCAAATTTTTCAAAACTTTTCAAGACATGGCTTGAGATACTTGCAACCCTTGCAGAAGAACAGAGAGAAGGGCTATTTTTTGCATATATTGATGAGATAATACATTTACCACAGAAACTGATAGTGTTTAATCTTGATGGTATTTTAGAAATCTACCTACAGTTAGATTCGGAGAAAAAGAAAATTATTGCTCAAACTATCAAGAACATAGTTGATTCACTAGAGAGTGAAAAGAGAAGACGGCTTTTGCTTGTGATTCCAGACAATGCAAAAGAGCATTTGAATATCTAAATTTTAGGCTCGTCTGGCTTTCTATTATCCTCATTGGTGTAGTCTATCATTTCGCCCTCTGGAGTTAAAACTCCAACAAACACTTTTTCATGTTTTTTTAGTAGCTTCCTGTGATCTGGCATGGACATGTCCAGTCTCATCTCATTCATTACCATAACTTGGTATTCTTTCCACTCAGCCCAACACTTGTTGCAAGTAGGGTATTTTTCCGCGGTAACATCAAGGGTCTCATTATCAGGAATAGGGTTTTTGCACTTTGTACAAATACGACTCATAGAAAAACCTGAACAAAACTCCTTTTATCTCTTATTGAATGTAAAGTAATAATAGATAACTAGGTCAAAATATACCGTGAAGATAAAATGCCCAAAATGCAAAGAAAATGCAGACCTATCAATGGATTTTTCATTTGTAAAATGCGATAACTGTGATTTGGACATGACATATGGCGAATATGTAAAGTTTGTAGCACATAACGAAAAGACGTATTCAGACATATTAGGAGACTATGCAGGAAGTACAGAGGGTCAATCCTCGGGATCTCTAGATGAATGGGATTAACCATGTTATTCATCAGATTAAAATAATTAAGAAAGCCAAATCAACTTGATTGGAATTCTTATTAGAAAATATTCTCAACTTAGTTGGATTTTTAGTGGGTCTTGCAATTGGAATAATGTCTCTTGTAGGATTTCGAAACACAGGAAGTCCAACTCTGTTCAGGTTAACAATCGCATTTTTGTCAATCAGTACAGGATTCTTCGTAGTTTGGGCAGGATACACGGTAGAGGATTTCATAGTAAAGTCAGGAAGTTTGGAGAGATGGATTCAAACTGTTGGAATTGTGATTCAAACTGTAGGTTATTTTTTTATTGCATTTTCACATAGCATAAAATCATTTTTTCCAAAATCAAGATACTTCAGATCTATTGGCATCATGCCGTTGTTTTTGGTATCATCAGTACAAATTGAACATATTTTCAGGTCGGTTTCATTTATTTTACTAGCCTATGGAGCTATTGAGACAATTTTATCATATTTTGAAAACAAAAACAAGGGTGCAATATCAGTTGCCACGGGTCTTTCGCTTTTGGCTTTGGGGGAATTTTTAGGATGGTACTCTTTTGTATTTCCAGAATCGTTGCTCTATCCAATATCAATGGCAGTAAGAATAGGAGGATTGATTGCACTATTCATTCCAGTTAGTAAGGTGCCTCTGACAAGAATAAAGTTTGATAAAGATATAGAATAACATGCGTAAATCTTAAAACAAAACAGGGGTCAAAATCTTTTATCTTTTTAGTGTATTGGAAAATATCAACCCACTCTCATAGAAATAATAAGAATTACTGTTAGTATGGCAGAGTATCGTACTCATATGAAGATAATAGGGGACATACTATACACCACAAGAGATGACCTGTTAGATGAAGAAGGCGCAACAGTAACTTACCTTATTCGAAAGGCCAACATATCCCATTCTAGAATATCTCGAATTCTAAAGACACTAGTTTCACAAGGATTACTAGAACAAGTCGAGTCAGATGGAACCAACAAATATAAAATTAGTAACTCAGGTAGGGAATTTTTACAAGCTTACAAAACTTTTAGTTCGTTTGCAGATAACTTTGGTTTAACTATTTAATTTTCCTCAAATTCATCCAGATTATCTTCAAAATCGTCTTCAAAGTCATTATCTTCGTAATCAGATTCTTTGGACATATTCACAAAAATAATTATTATAATGATAAAAAGTTTTCATAAAAAGAGAAAATCAATGCCCGAGGTTAAGCCAATCATATTGCAATAATACATGCAGTAGAATCAAAGAAATTGTAAATATCATAACAGTAAAACTCACATTTTTATTTTATATCTTAAGATTGCCAGAACAGAATCGTCAATGTCTAATTTTTTGATTATGTTTGGAGATGATATGAATTCTATGATAGATGATGTAGTTTTTGCAATTTCAAGCATCTTTACTATATTTTTAAATTGGCTGTTGGAGTGATAGTTTGCTGAAACTATCAAAGTATCTACGGCTCCTAGATTTAATGCGTTGTAAATTACAGAATTTCGTTTGGCTGTAAGACCCGTTTTAATCAATCTTTCATATCTGGCAATAACTTCTTTGACATGTTTTCGTCTGTTTTGATATAGATGATGTAACATAATTCTGAACATATCATTTACAGGAGTTGAAAAAGATATTGTATCTGCAAAGCTGCATTTTATTGCCAATTCTGAATCAAGTTCATCAAAAAATTCCATTTTTGCCTGACCTGGACCTCCCAATAAAATTAATTCAGAGTCCATGCACACCTCTCTAACTTTGATTGCAATTTTTTTATAAAATACATGGATTTTGGTTTGCCTTGCTCTCATGAATCGACCTTGACTTTGTCCACCTTTTTTGTGTCTTCCATGAAGATTGATTTTCATGGAAGATTCATTCACCAGAGTATTGCCGTGGAATTTCTGGATTTTTGCCTTTTTTTGATCCAATATCACTAATGAAATATTTTGTTGTGTCTTTAGAATGTCAGCAAGAGGTTTTAGAAAAGGACTTTTGTTCCTCATGTAAATGTATGGAAGTTTTTTGGAAAGTCCAATATGTTTGAGTTGTACATTTCCACTTTTTATCCAACCAAAGATACAGATGGTTTCTATAGAATTTCCAATGGATGAAGGATTTTTCTTAATAGATGCAATTTTTTTTTCTATCTCAGACTCTATCCTTTCAAGAGAATTTGTCCTGTTTGTTTCCTTAAGCAAGGATATGATTTTGT
>JAGQHF010000014.1 GCA_020431985.1 Nitrosarchaeum sp.
CACTTTGTAAATATGGATGCAGAGAAATTCAGTTTTAATTGCAGATTTGATGCTGCTACATGTCAGTATGCCTTGTTTTTTTTTCCAAATTCGCAAAAGGCACTAAAAAACATGAAAAATTGTCTCATAGATGACGGTAAAATAGGAATATCGGTTCATGGTCGCAGGGTTCCTTTTTTTAGCAGTATACTGGATGCTGTGACTAAATTTATTCCAGACTATATTCCGCCAGGTTCTCCAAACTTGGATAGATTCGGTACAAAATCATCATTAAGTAGAGAGGTAAAAAAAGCAGGATTTTCTAGCATTTCGGTACACGAATTTACTTTCAGATACAACCCTGGAAAATTTGAAGACTATTGGAGGAACTATCTAAGATACGTTGCAAAGCCCATCAAAGAGAAACTTGATGCATTAGAAAAAACAGACAGAAGAGAGTTGAGAGAAAAGGTGGAGGAAAATACCCATCCATACACAAAAAGAAGCGGAATGATTGAATTTCCTTGGCAAGTTTTAATTTTGACTGCAAAAAACTAGAAACAGAAATGGCAAGAGATGTTAAAAAAGACGAAAAACCAAAGGAATCAGAGTTTAAGAAATTTGTAAAAAAACGTGCTCCGATATATCTTGCCGTTGCTACATTAGTAATCGTCTTTGTTGTGCCTGAACTAACAAAAGGCAGTTTAGAAGGTAGTTTTCCAGAAAACCTTTCAGAACAAGAAAGACTTGCACTAGATACTTTAATGGCCTACAAAGGTCCAAATGAAAAGGGCCTTAGTGTCAAAGATGCCATTTCAAACAAGATAAGCGAGGAATATCCCAATGAAAAAATTTACGATAATAAAAAAACAAGTGTTGATGTTGTAATTACCAACATAAAGCTACAAGAATATCAGGTGATTTTGAATTTCAAGTCATATAAGGGCGAAACTAGTTATGATTGGAATGTCAATCTAGAGTCAGGCAAGATTCAAGGAAACAACCAAGAAGGAAAACACATCATTGATGTGGTAGATTTTTACGATTAACATTAAACTGTAATCAAGTCTTTGGAAAATTTGTGCATGATGATTGGTTTATCTTTTACAATCAACGAGTCCTCTATTCTGATTCCAAAATTGTTCTCAATGTATATTCCAGGTTCTACTGTTATTGCCATATTTTTTGCTAGCTTTGTTTTACTCTTGTATGAAACAGTGGGCAGCTCATGAACTTCAAGACCTATGCCATGACCGGTTGAATGGATAAAATATTTTCCAAAATTATGTTCATCGATGTATTTCCTGCAGGCAGAGTCAACATCACTACATAATGTATTTGGTTTGGCTGCTTTCAGTCCAAGTTTTTGCGACTCTTTGACTACATCATAAGCTTCGCTTGCCAAAGATGAGATGTTTCCCACTGCAAACGTTCTGGTAGCATCAGAAACATATCCTTTGTACCTCAATGTCAAGTCAACCACAACAAGATCACCTTTTTTGAATTTTCTATCCGTAACCTGTGCATGTGGTAATGCTCCATTTGGTCCCCCTGCAATTATTAATGGATTGAGAGTAGACCTGTAACCTGTATCAAACATCTGTCGATTTATGGCATAAGACATTAGAATGGATTGAAGTTCTGACTCTTTTTGTCCAATCTTCATCTTCTTGGAACATATCTCAAACATTTCATCAATGATCTTGGAGGCCTTTGTTAGGATAGCAATCTCCTTTGCATCCTTGATTATTCGTGAATTATAGAATGGTTCGGTGGTGGATTTTATCTTCGGGACAGATTTTTTGAGGGAGGTCATGATAGAATAGTTTTGGCAGTCTGTACAAACTTTTTTTTTCTTGATTTTAGATGCAAGAGAGGATATCAGACCAACCCCACGTTCGGCAGTAATCACATCGCAGTCTTCTGACTCCGTTCTTGCTCGACCTACCTCTAACTCTGGTGCAATGATTGTGGTCTTGCCGTTTTTCTCAAGAAGGCAGATTGCTTCTCCCCAGAAGCCTGTCATGTAAAACAAGTTTTCAGGCTCAAATGCAACTACAGTGTCACAGTCAACTTTACCAGCAAATTTCAGGATATTTTTTCGAC
>JAGQHF010000103.1 GCA_020431985.1 Nitrosarchaeum sp.
ATACCTTGCGAAATAAGATATTGTAGTCCGTTGATGTAGTCCTGATCAGTTATCAATCCTTCAGCCCACCACTTTGCATTGTCTCGAATCCAGTTAGGAATATCATATTTATTGGATTCCATCATGCCAGAATATTCCCAAAGAGTTTGGCCATCATATTTCACAGTGGATAAACCTTGTTTCCCTATTTCAACGACTTTATCAGCTAGAGGAACATAAAGTAGGCTTGATGAGTGCTTCTGACCATCAGTAATCATCCAATAAATCATGTGAATTACTGCTTTAGCTTGATCCTTGTTTTTGGTTACTTGTTTGAGGTCATCATACACAAGCAAGTAAGTGAAACTTGCAATAGGATATGATTTTGAACCAGGTGCATTTACCAATGATACAGATTCCCAAGATTCATTTGCAGGTGGCAAACTTGATGCAATTCCTGAAGACGCTGCAGAGATACTGTCCAGGGTAGGTTCTATGAATGAAGTTCCATCTCCATTTTGTATGTAAGCGTAGCTCATTCCGGTCTGAAATGCATAGGCAAGTTCGATATAGCCTATAGAATATTCAGTTGATTTTACAATACCTGCAACACCCTCATTTCCAGCAGCGGCTAAGCCTAATGGCCAAGGTACGGATTTTCCTTTTCCAACCTTTTCATCCCATTCATTGCTTACAGCAGTAAGATAATCAGTAAACACGAATGTGGTTCCTGAACCATCTGAACGATGTGCTACTACAATTTCCTTGTCAGGAAGAGTGATATCTGGATTGTGTGCTTTTATTCTAGGATCATTCCATTTGGTTATTTTGCCCAAGAAAATATCAGCAATTTCATCTCCAGTTAGTTTCAGTCCTTTGTTAGGAATTTCAGGTATGTTGTAAACTACTACTACTCCACCTATTGCTTCTGGAATGTGAAGAGTTCCAGGTGCCAGACTGCGTTCGGATTCTTTTAGTGGAGCGTCAGAGGCTGCAAAATTCACAGTCTTTTCTATGTGTTGTTTTACTCCACCACCACTTCCTATTGATTGATAGTTCAAATTGACGTTGTGGTATGCTTTGTTATACTCTACCCTCCACAAGTCTATTAGAGGGAAAGGAAAAGTAGCACCAGCCCCATCTAGATTAAACTCCAAGTTTGGATTTGGTATGTCAGGTGAAGATTCTGCATTTGCAGTTAGCGGCGGTATGAATGCAACAAGAGTTGCGATCATGAGTATCGATGTTATCTTTGTTCTCATTGTGGTAACGTCTTTTGTAATTTATTTACAAATAACAAGCATAGATTACGTAAAAACAATATTGCAATATGGTCTATATAGAATTAGGATTCACAGTTTATTGTGATTTCATTTTCTTGTAGACTGCATATATCAAGTCCTTCTCCGCCATCGATAACATCTTGATCTTCATTGCCATAAATGGTATCATCTCCTGAGAATCCTTTTAGAATATCATTTCCGTGGTTGCCGTTTATTGTATCATGACCATTACCTCCATAAATGATATCATCTCCAGTTCCACCAAATACACAATCATCACCATTACCAGCATCAACAAGATCATTTCCATCAAGAGAAAAAATTAGATCATCCAAATTGGTGCCCTGAATTATGTCATCCTCAGAAGTACCATAGATTTTATTATATTCAGAATAAGACTTGCCACATGCATTTACTGTCACGACTTGTAATGAGTGTGCAGAATTTCCTTGATTATCAAAAGCTATCCACATAATGTTAGTAACGCCGAGGGGCAATCCATCAGGAGCATTGTTGAGTATTGTTTGTATCCCACTTTCATCTGAAGCTGTAGGCTTCCCAAGATCCACAAATGTCAATGGGCCTGATGCGTCAATAACCATGTCAGGGGGAGCAATTATTATTGGCTTTTTATAATCATGTGAATCAATCTGGTGTTCATCAACAATTGGTTCAATATTTTTTGGCGTTACAAAGTAGCTAGTTTCAAATGTTCGAATGACATGACTTGCCGAATCAATTACTATGAGTTCACCATTTGTGCCAAATGCAAGATCATTTGGCAATGTGAACACATCTGGATATGGTCCCCTCTGTGCAAAAATATCAAGATGGAAAGAATCATCAGATAATTGCAGTATTCGCTTATTTGCAGAGTTTATGACAAGCAATTTACCATCAGGATCCACGGTTATTCCCTCTGGAGTAAAGATGTAGTTAGAGCCATAATATTTGAATGATGTAATGTGGTTTCCGTTTGAATCGAATTTTTCAATTTTTCCATTTCCCTTATCAGTTACGTATAGATTACCTTCATTATCTGCATCGATTC
>JAGQHF010000104.1 GCA_020431985.1 Nitrosarchaeum sp.
CCTATGCTGTTTTTTTGACCTTTTGGGCTGCTGGTCCTTTTCGACCTTCGCCTACTTCGAACTCTACTTTATCGCCTTCATTGATGAAACCATCAACGTCAGATTTGTGAACGAACAGATCGTCACCAGATTCTCTCTCGATAAAACCAAAGCCTTTGGTACGATTGAACCATTTTACGGTACCTTGTTCCATTTAATTTCGATTGCATTATCCTGTATATTAAGTAGGCAATTAGCAAAAACCAGTCTGATTAATCAAAAGTTGACATATAAAACCTAGAAATCTTTTGGAATATGATCATTTTCTTTTAGCCACTCTACTTGAGGAAGAGTAAATCTCCACACAATATCACCTTGTTCTGATTCGTTAAAATCCCAAGGAGCAATGATGACAATGTCGTTATCCCTAATCCATACACGTCGTTTTAGTTTTCCACGAATACGTCCTCTTCGGGTAACGCCATCAGTACACTTTATGAGAACATTTTCTCCTCCAAGCATTTTCAAAACCCTGCCAAACAATTCACCTTCTTCAGGTAGTCGAATTTCCTTGAGATCACTTTCATTTTTAACTTGACGTTTTCCCATGCTGATCTTTAGAATCATTAGCATATAACTTGTAGGGATTTGCTCAAAAAAATTGTTAAGACGCAAAGAAATTTTATTATTGTAAAACAGAAACTGTGTGTGGAATTCAAATGTGTGCCAGATTGTGCACAGTGTTGTATTGAGAGAGAATACTATCCTAGTAAAAAATTTGGAAAGATTGGAATACTAATCCTTCCCAAAGAAAAAGAAAAAATGGAAAAATTAGCTAAAGAATATGATATGTCAATTAACATATTACCGCGGATTGGAGTTTCTGAAAACAAAAATGAAAAACCAACAATAATTGCATATCAGATGATGGGAGTAGACACGGATGGAAACACATGTCCTTTTCTCGATACAAAAACAAAAAATAAATCACCTCATGGGGGCTATCCATGCAAAATTTATCAAGATAGGCCACTTGCATGTATGACATATCCATTAATTCAGAACAATCCCATTACATTAGATGAAAAATGTAAGTTTTGTAAGGAATATGGAACAGCAGAGGAGAACCTACAATCAGAGATAGAGTCCCTTGTAAAAATAAAGACAGAGATGAATACATCAATGCCAGTTGTTTGGAGATATGCAACCGGTATTGGAGAGGAAAGAGATCTGAAAAAAATTAAGAAAGGGTGGTTTCTAGAGAAATAAAAAATAACATGAAATTATTTTGTATTTTTAATGAAGCAAATAATCGAATCTAAAATATCAAGGATTAATTACTGCTCGACCAAGAATTTTCCTTGCTTTCAAGTCTTCTAATGCAGTGTTTGCTTCATCTAGAGAATATCGTTTGGAGATAATGGGGTTAATTGTTCCTTTTTTTGCAAGTTCAAGTAATTCAACCATATCGTTGTAATTGCCTGTGTATGCACCTTGAATAGTAATTGATTTCAGTGGAATAGTGACTAACGACATTTCAATAGAACCTCCGAATAACCCAACCAAAACCAAATTTCCACGTTTTCGTAAAACAGACAATCCCAGTTTTGCTGTAGGAGGAGCATTAACAAAGTCGACAACGCTGTCAGCGCCCTTATTGTCACAGATGGACAGTATTTTTTGAGAAGTATCAGGATCTTTTGAATTCAATATGAAATCTGCACCCATTTTTTTGGCGGTATCAAGTTTTTGATCATCTAGATCAACACAAATTATTTTTGCCCGGGTTATTGCTTTTGCAATTTGGACACCCATTAATCCCAATCCACCTGCACCTATTATCACTAGGAATGCAGGAGAGTTTTGATTTGATTTTTTGATAGCATTGTATGCCGTTAGGCCAGAACATGCTAAGGAAGTAGCTGTTTCTGGATTAACACCGTTTAATTTTGCTAGATATTTGTAGTTGGGCACTAAAGTATAGTCAGAATATCCCCCATCTTGAAAAACTCCAAGAGATTTTGGTGCATCACAAAGGTTTTCGTTCCCCACCTTACAAGCTGGACAGATTCCGCATCCAATCCAAGGATAAACTATAACCTCATCGCCTTTGGAAAAACCAGTGACACCATCACCAACATCATCGACAACACCAACAATCTCATGACCAGGAGTGACAGGATACTTTACGCCACGATCTGTTACTTTCATAAATTGTCCATCACCCAAATCATACCCACCTTCCCACAAGTGAAGATCGCTGTGACATACACCTACTGCCTTTACTTTAACAAGAACTTCGTTCTGTTGAGGTCTTGGTGTGTTAGATTCTAAAATTTTTAATGGTTCGTTTGGTCCGGTAATTTGGGCAGATTTCATAATTATCTATTTTCAGGTTTACAATATAAGAGTTGACAGACTATGAGAAAAAAATAGAGCCGTTAGATATTATTGAATGAAAGCCGAGAAGTATTGTGAATGACGACCAACATCTAAGCATATCCGCCGAACCAGTGAGTATATTGTTTGGCCCTATTTCGGCTGCAAAAAAAGATGTTTGGGAGATTGATCTTATTCACATACTGAATATGCTGGTTAGGATTCTTGAAAAAAGTGACAAAAAAGATCTTAGAATTGCAGGTATGGCAGCGCTGTCGTCTTCGTTGATATATAGAATGAAGGTAGAAAGTATTTTTGCATTGCAGAAAGCTGCAATGGAGAAAAAACCGATAAGACAAAGAACAGATATAGACATTGAGTTGATTAACATGCCATATAGGCATGAATCGACTTACGCTGTTTCCTTAGATGATCTACTAGGACTATTACAAAATCTTATTGGGACAATAGCTAA
>JAGQHF010000105.1 GCA_020431985.1 Nitrosarchaeum sp.
ATACCTCAAAAAATTTCCTTGCTTTAGGGCCCATAACTCAGCTTGGTAGAGTAACCGGCTCATAACCGGTGAGCCAAGGGATCGAAGCCCTTTGGGCCCATTTCCTATTGATTTTAAAATGAGAAACAATGAACTCTCTTGGCTGCAATGAAGAATCAGAGTTATACCTGAAAAGATGATGTGAAGGCATTTGTCTGAGCTGCCTATTTGCTATCTGAAATCTGTTTTGTGACTTTTGCTAGAACTGCATCGTCAATCAGACTCTGTTGGAATAAAGCCTCAGTTACCTGCATTATGTCTATGACTGAATGCAATGTCACGCCATACTGTTCCAACGCCTTGTCTGCTCCTTCCATTCTATTCACAATTACATATGCGTCAGTTATCCTGATGTCTTCCTCTTTGAGTATTTTTATTGCATTCACAACCGAACCTCCTGTGGTTGCAACATCATCTATCATCAACACTTTCATTTCTTTATGAAATATCCCTTCTATTGATTTTGTCGTTCCATAATCCTTTGGCTTGCTTCTTACATAAATCAGTGGTTTTACCATCTCAATTGCAAGTGCTGATGCAATAACCAATCCTCCCGTGGGAACTGACACCAACGATGAAAAACTCTCTAATCCTATTTGTTCCGCAATGTCGTTTTGGAGATATTTTATCATCTTTCTGAACTGATGAGGATGGCTTGGAATCAGTCTCAAGTCCACATAATAGGGGCTTTTTTTACCGCTAGCAAGCGTATAATCCCCAAACTTTACAATCTCATTCTCATACAAGAAAGTTGCAAATTCTTTTACAAATCCCATACCAAAATTAACTACATTGGATTTATTTTGGTTTGTTTTGACTGTAAACCATGCCTGAAATTTGGTTGAATTATGGTATGACTGATGTGGTTTTGGACATCAAAGCAGAAAATTTGGAACAAAAAATTGATTCTGATGCCAAAATTATGGAGGATCAGGCCATTAATGACAAATTGAGTTCTCTTGATCTGAAAAAGCCTATGGAATTAGTAGTACTTCATAATTCACGCTCTATCCAAAAGATCATCTCTTCAATATTCATGATGTGTGAACAAAAATCATTCCCATTTCCAAAAATTTTGGCTGAAAAAAAAATCATGAATCTGGTAAAAACAGGGTTACCAGAAGGCAGTTCCATCAATGAATTTGCTGATACTGATATCTCCAACTCCAATCTAGTTTTCTTGAGTGAGGTGGAATTTGACGGTCTTTTTGGTTATGAAACTATTGCAACACGCCTCATCAGACAGTTTGGAGAAGAATCCATGTTGTCTGCTTATGCAAAAAGAAAAGGAAATTTTCCTGCATCTGGCCAGATCTCAGAAAGTTT
Source organism: Nitrosarchaeum sp. (assembly GCA_020431985.1). Taxonomy (GTDB): domain Archaea; phylum Thermoproteota; class Nitrososphaeria; order Nitrososphaerales; family Nitrosopumilaceae; genus HKST03. The sequence continues at coordinate 1,366 of JAGQHF010000105.1, forward strand.
TCAAGAAGCAAAAAAATTTGTAGATGGCTTTGAAATTCAAGGAATTGAAATTGTTGCAAATTCTGCTGGCATCGTAGATTTTGATATAGGCCATCCCTCTCAAACTGCTTCGGCAATTAAAACATTGGAATCATTTGGCATCAGAGATATTGGAGAACAAAAATCCATGATAATTAGTACAGGCAAGGATGCTAGCAATGATACCCTCAATAAATCACTGTCTTCCATGTGGAATTGTTCTGCTGCAATAAAAAAAGACGGACTTGCAGTACTTGTTGCTGAATGCAAAGGTGGCATCGGTTCCGGATCAATTCAACAATTCATCGAAGATCAATTACGTCTAGAGCAGCTGCAAAACCCTACAAAATATGTGGATGGAATAGAGAACTTGCTATTTTTGTCAGAAATCCAAAAGAAGTTTCAAATTGGATTGGTATCTATACTGCCAGAATTTTATTCTAAGAAATTGAACATGATTGCCCTTCCGGGAATTAAACAAGCTATGGGCTATATTCTAAAAACACAGGGACAGAGACAAAAAGTTTCCGTGGTTACAGATGGCGCTAGAATGTTATTGAGGTAATTTGTTAAAATATACACAGACTTCTCATAAACGGCATACATATATTTTCTGGAAACGGCATGCATAGAATTGCAAGACCAATAACACCTAGATACAAAACTTTTCTTTTTTTAGATAACGGCGATAAATCATCCAGTGGTTGGGCACTGAATTGTCCTCTACTCCAGAAATAAAAAATCAAGGCAGCAAACTCAAATCCTATCAGAGCTAAAATAATAAAGCTTGTATATGTGGTGACTTTATGCATTCTTGCACCTAATACTGTTCTGATCAGATGTCCTCCATCTAACTGCCATGCTGGCATTAAATTCAAAAAAGTAATGAAAAATCCAATCCATGCAGCCCACAAAACTGGCGTTAAAATGATCTCTTTGTTTGCAGTGTCATTTCCAAAGACTTCGATTGACCACTTTAAAAAAAGAGGTTCACCAAACGCAAATTCTGATAATCTACCTTCTTCAAACATTTGATCCGCTAACTGTGTTTCTAGTACTGGTGCAGAATAGGCACCATACATGGCTACCAAAATGGCAATTACCAACCCTGCAATGGGTCCTGCAATTGCAACATCAAATAAAATCTCTCTGTTGATCGTCAATCCTCGTGACTGAATGAATGCTCCAAATGTCGGAATTCCAAAAATTGGTATTCCTGGGATAAAATATGGCCATGATGTTTTTAGCTTGTGGATTTTTGCAGCTACAATATGTCCAAGTTCATGAACCCCTAGTATGCCTAATAACGATAGAGTGTAGACTCCAGCCATTTCTAGAGGCTCTCCAATTTCCACTATGCTGTTTGTACCAATCGTTCGATAGTAACCATCGATCATTACAAATCCGATCACGACCACAAACAAAATTCTTGGAATCCAAGATGAACTAAGCCATTTTCTTGTTTTTCTTTCAGGGAATTTTTGGACTACAATGTATCTATCCCCTTCTAATAATTCCATTTTGCAAATGTAATTCATCGATTCTAGCTTGCGTGCCAATTCCTCAAAAGTCTCTTTGAATTCCGAGTCCCCAATTTTGAATTCTAATGAGTAAAGTCCCTTGTTAAATTCTAACACCCTGAACAAAGAGTTAACTAAAGCAATGACTTGTTCTTGCGAAGATTCGCTCATCCTATTCTAGACCTTTTTTTCCATTAAATGGTTTTGCGATAATTCACAAAAACCATTAAAACCATTAAACAAATCCTCTGTATGCTTGATAAAGAAACAATAACAAAAAAGGCAAATCAATTACTGCACGAGCTAAGAAGCAGTTCTGACATGGCCATAGACGAAAGAGATTTCAAACAAGGCTATTTCAAGGCTTTAGAATGGGTATTGCAAGAAACCGGAATAAGGGGATAGATTCTCCAAACTCTTAAGTTTGTTCTCTATCCAGATTCACTATTGGAACAAACTTATAAAGAAATTCAATTTCAGGCAGAAAAAGTATATTTTCACCATTGGCCACCGGAGACTCCAAAATGGGCTGATTCTAGAAGAGACAGAATATCCCAAGACATCAATTCAAACAAGAAAGAAAAACAGGTCAAAATTGACGGGCATACAGTGCAAATTGATGATTATGTATTTGCTCAGATAAAAAAAATTGGACTTACAATACCTCAATTCAAGCGCCAGAGTACCATGATTTTTGAGGGGCGTTGTGATGAGTTTCATGCACATGTTCACATAACAACTAGATCTAAAGACTACCTCGAAATTTTTTACCACTTGATGAAATGGAGAGACAAGTACTTTCCTAATACCCAATTTTTAGATTCTAAAAATTAAATATCGATTACCGAGTATACTCATTATGCAGGTAGTTCTCAGACAGCTTGGAGATTGTATGCTTAGAAGAGCTGAACCAAATGACCTGATCCCAGTGATGGAAATAAATCTAAAGACACTCCCTGAGCACTATTCTGATTATTTTTACGAGAGTCTCTTGGCAGAAATTCCTGAGGCGTTCATTGTTGCTGAAATTGGTGGAAACCTTGTTGGTTATATCATGTGCAAAACAGAATATGGGTTTTCAAACTTTAAGAAATTGGGCTTTGTGAAAAAGGGTCACGTTGTTTCAGTTGCTGTGCTAGACGAGTTTAGGAAAAGAGGAATTGGGAAGGCACTAGTTGAAGAATCCGTAAATGGCGTTAAGATAAAAAAATGCGACGAATTTTATCTTGAGGTAAGATGCTCAAACACGGATGCTGTTCGACTGTATGAAAAACTTGGATTTGTAATAAGACAACAGCTCCACGCATATTACCGTGATGGGGAAGATGCGTATCTTATGGCCATTGAATTATAGCTAAAACCAATAAATAACTCACAAAAAGTTTCATCGCCATGGATAAGCGCAAGGGTATGGGAATTACCATATTCATCCTTTGTATAGGTGGGTTCTTTCTTTACGCATATCTACTCATGCTATCTGAGTGGAGCCCAATCGTATTGCAACTTTCTATTTTGATGATTGCTGGAGGAATACTGGGTGTCATTGCATGGATAGGATATGTAATGGCTACAACGAAACCATCACCAGCCTCTGTCACCTCCGATGATTAGATTATTTTTTAATTCTGACGTCCACAACCGTTTGATAGTATCTTGGTCCCACTGGCCTGACAATCTTTGAACCGAGTATGTCTGCGTTGACCGGGGTAACCTGAAGAAAATGTTTCTCAGAAAGCCTTCCTGCATCTGATTTTTTATCGGCATGAATGTGCGAGTAATAATGAATTATGCCTCCGTTTTTTGTTGCATTAATTGCGGATTCCAAAAATTCATCTGATCTTTCTGGCAGAAGCATAAGTGTTCTATCCGATTTGTTCTGCAGCTGTTCTTTGATGATTTGTGAGGCCTCGCCATTTATTGAAATTATTTTACCTATCAACTTGTTTGCCTGAATGTTTTTTTCACAAAGCCTAGATGCTGTAGGGTTGATATCAATACTGTATACGATGCATCTTTTTTTCTTTGCAGCCATTACAGAGAACATCCCCACTCCTGCAAACATGTTTACAACCACCTCGTCATCTTTGATCAGATTCGCAATTCTCTCTCTCTCTGTAGATAATCTTGGCGAAAAAAATGCATTTTTTACATCAACAGTAAATTTGCATCCGAATTCTTTGTACTCGGTCTCGGTCTTGTCTTCTCCTGCTAAAACCTCCAAATTACGTGTACGAAAATCTCCTTCTACCGGTGATGATTGATAAAAAATGCTTCTAGCTATTTTGACTTCCTTTAGTAGGGTCTCGCCAATAATTTTTTTTTTCACAAGTAACGAATCTGGAATCCTAACAATTATGATGTCACCAATTTGATCAAATGCTGAAATCAATTCGCTACTTTCGCTTGGTGTAAGTATACTTTCTAGTGATTTTTTTAGCATTCTGGTCAATTCTTGTAATAGAAATTACCAGTACCTTTTTGTTCCTTGTCCAGCCTGCTTTCCAGTTTGTTGACACGTGGTCTTAAACTCTTTTCATCCCGTCTGAATGACATGTCTAACGATCTTAGGAATCTATTCATTGCATCTGCCTTGTTCATTGGTGATGTTGCATGACCAGCTTTACCAGATTCGCCCTCGAAAATTACCATGGAATCAGAAATCAGGTCCATCAACTGTAAATCATGATCAATAACAATTGCAGATTTGCCAAAAGAGCGTACAAATTTTTGCAAAAACTTTGCAATTGCTATTCTGTCTTCTACATCCAAAAAAGCGGACGGCTCATCTAGTGCGTAAAGATCAACCTTTTGTAGCAAACATGATGCCACAGCGACCTTCTGCAGTTCTCCTCCTGATAAGTTTTTGACTAATTTGTTGTACAATTTTTTAATCTTTAGTGGCTCGATTATTTGTTCTTCTTCTTGACTCCCCTCTATTGGTATTCCGTTTGCTTTGTTGAGAACTTCAACTACTTCCATATCTATGTCATTTTGTAGGTATTGCGGTTTGTATGCAATTTTTATTTTTTTATCTATGTTTCCAAAATCTGGCTTCTCTACACCTGCAATCATCTTCATCATTGTGGTTTTGCCTAAAGCATTTGCCCCCATGATGCCTAAAATTTCCCCTTTTCGTACTACACCTGGATCAATCTTTACAGAAAACGTTTTGTATTTTTTTTCTATTAGTGGATATGACACTATCTCACTACCTTCTTGAAACTCATCTGTTGATGAGGAAGATACATCAAATGAAAATTTCTTGTCTCTAAACCTGACGTTTTCATTTGGCAGGTATCCGTCAAGAAACACATTGATTCCAACTTTGGTTGACAAAACATTAGATACTATGCCATATGCAGCTGGCTCTCCATACAGTACCTCTATGTAGTCGCTTAGAAAATCTAACAATGTTAGATCATGTTCAACTACCATTACGCTCTTTCCAATTTTTGCCAAGCCCTGAATTACTCTCGCTACACCTGTTCTCTGAAATACATCATTGTAAGAAGATGGTTCGTCAAAAAAGTAAAAATCGGTGTCTTTTGAGGCAGCCACTGCCACAGCAATTCTCTGCAATTCGCCACCACTAAGCTCTTTTAGATTTTGTTCCATGGAATTCTGCAATCCTAACTCTTTGATTAATTGACTTGAAACTCCTCGCTCATCGTATTTTTCCACAAGCTCCTTTCCTGTTCCATTAAACATCTGTGCGATTTGATGTACTTGCTGTGGCTTTATCGAGGCTCTAATCTGATTTTGCTTGATTTTATCAAAATGTGATTTTAGTTCTGTTCCACTATAATATCTTAAGATATCATCCCATTCGGGTGGATTCTCATATCTGCCCAGATTTGGCTTTAGATTTCCTGACAGAATGTTTACTACAGTGCTTTTTCCCATTCCATTCCTACCAAGTAATCCTACGACTTCTCCTTTTTTCGGAGTAGGCAATCTGTACAATCTGAATGAATTTGGACCATATTGGTGAATCTTGTCTGTTGCCAGCTCTGCTGCTAAATTTACAATAGTAATTGCCTCAAACGGGCATACTTTGACACATATTCCACATCCATTGCATATGTTTTCATCAATTTGGGCCTTTTTTGTCTCCTCGTTGAGAACTATACAGTCTGCTCCAGATTTGTTGACTGGACAGTATTTTATGCATTCGAGCCCACATTTTTTTGGCTGGCAAAGCTCCTTGTCCAATACTGCAACCCTATGTGTCATGTCGTATGTCGGTAAACCTTTGCTTTATACCTCTTTTGAAATATTCCTTTCACAACGTTACGTTAATAGATAAGAATTTTTTACCATCAATCAAGCCGGCCATAGCGTTAGGGTGCGACCCAATCCCTTTCCGAACTTGGAAGTCAAACCTGACGTCGCTGTTGTGCTACTAAGATGCGAGAGCTCTTGGGAAGCAGCAGTGCTGGCATTTCTTAC
>JAGQHF010000106.1 GCA_020431985.1 Nitrosarchaeum sp.
CCTGAGCATGTCTTTGTGTTGCCTGAGCTAAAGCCTAACGATTAGATTTACAATATTTCTAAATTCGAATTTAGAAATATTGATTATTTGCAGTGCCAAAACATACCTGTTTAGAATCATATAATGTCCAAAAAAACACTAAACATGGCTAGCATGCGAGACAATGTGGAGAGGTGGATGATACATGAGGGCCTCTCATTTGATGATGTAAAGACGCCAGAGAATGCATTTCACATGGTCGTAAAGCATGGTGGAAAGTTTGGCATCCCGATAGAGATTTTTGAGCCAAAGTCACAGCCAGGAATACTGGTGGTAGGCGCAAAAATTGTGATGAAAAACAATCACATTGCAAGGTATCTGGGGTTTAGCGGTGATGAAAAGGCAAGATTTGAAAAAAAGATTGCAGACTTTTGCTATTCAATTCAGGCAGTTCACAAAATTATAACTGAAGATGGAAAGCAAAAGATAGGCGTCTATGTTGTGCTTGATGGCAAGGAACCAATTACACAGCAGTCAGTCTTTGATGCAATTGACAGGGTCTCAGACATGCACGAAAAAACATCACGCTTTCTGCTAAAGACATTCTAAAAAAATGAATGATTTATCAATTCTTCGTGGGTCTTTTATGTAAAAATTACACTACTAGATTCATGCATAGTCTTCAGGATCAAAACAATCAAGAGAATTGACAATTTAAGCCGCAGAAGTATTGCGGCTTGGCGTCGGGGGTAATGAACAGGCGCTCATTACAATCAACACTGCCAAAAAAGACAAGATTGTCATCAAGATTGAGAGGGATTAGCCCCTACTGTGATGATTTACCCCCACCTATTTTTGCCACAACTTGCCACTTGTCTGATGAAAACCCATGCGTAATTTGCGCCAAAAACATCGTTGTCTGATGTCAAAACAAAAAAGTGTATTGAGACCTACAACATCCCCAATTCCGTGCCTAGAAGCTAAACCCCTCTCTAAACAGTGCCCGTTTGGGCACAATGCTGTTTTTTCAGGATCCGTGTTTTTTGAGGGGGGTTTAACGCCCACGCCTATCTGTACGATGCAACCCTCAAACCACCAAGATATCACAGCATAGCATCCTTCATGTTTTCTTTTCGTGCCTAGAAGCTAAACCCCTGCAGAAATACCAAAAAAAGAAAAATATCTTGCATTTGGCAACCAAAATTATCAAAAAGGTCCACATATTCCACAGTCAAGTATGCTGACTGAATTTAGACATGATGC
>JAGQHF010000015.1 GCA_020431985.1 Nitrosarchaeum sp.
CGGAATCAGAGTCACTCCAAAAGAAGAAGAAGTTGGACTCGATTTGGCACAACACGGCGAAAGAGCATACGTAAACGAATAGAATTCTTTTCTTTTCTTTTTATTATTTAGATCCAAATAGATTTACATGCGCAATTTTTTCTTATGTCATGATAGTTTCCACATCTGACCTTAACTCAGTTCTCAATGACTCCAATACCCTCATTATTGATGTTAGATCCTTCAAGGATTATTCAGAGGGACACATTCCAGGTGCTGTAAACCTTGATCTCTTTGCATTTCATTGGATTGATACATCAAAAGATGGAATCGTTGCCTTTAATCAGCAGACACAAACGCTATTGTCTTTTCTTGGTGTAACTCCGGAAAAAAGGGTAGTGTTTTATGATGAGGTATCTGGCATGCTTGCCGCAAGAGGAGTCTGGATGCTTTTGTATTTTTCACATGAAACAGTATCCATACTGAACGGTGGAATAAGTAAATGGAAAAAGGAGGGCCTGCCAACTGAAATAAAATCCAATAGTTTCAAGCCATCAAACTTTTCGGGTAAAATCAACCATGATATTATTTCAGGATTTGAATACATTCTTGATAATAAAGACAAAGTAAAAATTCTTGATGCCAGATCAACAGAAGAATATTTGGGAAATGTGATTCGTGCGGCTAGAGGTGGTCATATACCCAATTCTATTAACATTGACTGGAATGAAAACATCGATGAGGACGGAACTTTCAAAGACCATAGTGAATTATCAAAGTTATACAATTTTTCAAAAGATTCTGAAATCATAACTTATTGTCAAGGTGCCTATAGGGCAGCCAACACTTTTTTGGTTTTAAAAAAACTTGGTTTTAAAAAAGTTCGAGTTTACTTGGGTTCCTGGGGAGAATGGGGAAACAAACTAGAACTTCCAGTAGAGAATTAGCCCTTTCATTCAACAGCACACTGTCTTATGTAATGAGTTTGTTTACTGCTGAAATTTCTGCTCTTTTGATCAGAGACACCATTGATATTGTTCTGAGAATTATTTTTTCCAAATGAACTGATTGTAGATAAGCTCAGGCCTAATCTGTCTGAATGGCTGTGATCCGCCATCATACCACTTTGTAAAGAACTCGTACAGATGCAACCTGAGTGACTGAATGTACACGATTAAACCTTCAATCATCATGATACCAAGATTTCCACCTATTATCATGGCCATGGCACCGCCGGATTCAGCCCCACCAAGGGACGTGAATGCGTTATTTACCGTTAATAATAACGCCGCATGTACAAGTAACATAATTCCAAGCCGAGCGTAGCTAATTGTATGCGCTAGGCTCTCAACTGTCTTTCCAAGCAAGACTTCCATGATGACACTTGCCGGATCTCCTCCGTCCTCAGGATGTTTTTTAGCGTGAAGTACTCCGCCTATCATCATCATTACCATTGATGCTATAACAATAACAACTGCAATTCTAGTGACAATCCATACTTGAGCCCAATCCCCTAGGAAAATTGTTACCCAGGGTACTGCCTCTGTGTGTGCTCGTGAATACATATTCATTACATCATATTGTGAACCAATCGCACACATCATGATGACTACAATTCCTCCATACAACGTAATATTTGGAATTGCTTCCATGAACATTACCATCTTATGGCCTTGTTGTGCTAATCTCCTAATTCTTAAAACCATGGCCCAAACTAAATGCACTATTCCTAGGAACAATGACACCTTGAGAATGTTAATTACCTGCTCAAATGTGAGTTCGGCTACACTCAAAATCCCTACAATCCAACTAACTGAATGCAAGGCTCCTCCTCCTTCCAATAATCCTTCAAATGGTCCCATGTGCTCTAGATGATATCCAAACGCTTCACCAGCTGCTACTCCTGCAATAGCTGCAGCTGCACCTGATATTGCAATCAACATTCCCCATCTTGAAAGTTCTCCTTGTCCCTTGACCTTGAACAATAAGCCCATACCCATAAGCAAAAGTCCATGACCCAAATCTGCAAACATTAAGCCATAAAATATTGGCCACATGAGAGCAATCATCGGTGTAGGATCTGGTTCACCCTTGTTAGGAATGCCTTGACTATTGGTAATAACTTCAAAAGTCCTTACAAACCTCTTATTTTCAAATAATGTGGGTGATTCACTGCTTAGTTTTGGATCAGTAATATCTTCCACTATTGATGTCCATTGTTTTGTGGACTCTGAAAACTTCTTTTCCATATTCTTTGGGATATATCCTTGAATTACAGCAAAATGTTTGGTTCCACCTGGTTTTCGCAGCGTTTCTAGCACTTCCTTTGCAACAAGTGCTTTTTCATGAATAGTGAGTATATCACGGCGTATGGATTGTTTCAGCTTTGCTAACTCTTTTGCTATTGACGCCTGTTTCTCAGTCAATTCTTTGATTTTTGATTCTGCTAAAGCATAAGCTTCACTGGGAACCTGCGGAAATCCCTCTGGGATCTTAAATGAGTTTGAGTTAAAACTTCTAAGGACCTTGAGAACTTTCTCTGATTCTGCAACATCTGAAATAACAAGTAAGGCGAGTTTTTCTTTACTCTCTAACTCATACTTGTAAATTGTAATATCTTCAAGAGTTCTGTTGATTTCTTCAAAGTCGGACGAATTTATAACAAATAGATTAATGAAAAATTGCTTTGTCAGGCCAAATCCTGTCATATCCATATTCATTTTTCTGATAATCTCTAAAGTCTCTTTGAGGGATTTGTATTCCTCAATTGATACTCTAGTATTTGCAGCTTCTTCAAGTAATTCTATGGGTTTATTGATTATTGATGGAGCGGTTTTGACTAGGTAATCTACCATGTCTTCAATTTCATTAATTTCGTAATTCGTTTTTTTGATTACCGTCCCTTTGAAGAGAATTTCCATAATCCCTACCTTCAATGGAATCTCCATACCTTTAATGACGTCATCTATTGATTGGAATGTTTGCTGTGCTCTTAGTAACAAGTCATCAATCTCGGGAGTCACTAGATCACTTTGTGAATCAATCTTATGAAACCATTCAAACTCGGTTAGTCTAGATATGGCCTGTGGAGATTCACTCCTTGGCAAAATAACTGTCCCAAGTCTTAGATCGGCGGTTCCCAATACAGTTTGTACGTTATTTCATTTGGTTTAATATCTTTCTGATTTGTCTTTTCCCAAACATTAAAATCCATTACAAATTTACTGCACACATTGGCATCTGCTACTTTAGAAAAAACTATAGATAAAATCCTTGGCCAAACTGAAAATAATGTTCTATCTAGTATTGAATCAGCATTAACTGAATCTCAACAAAAACTTGACGATGCAATTCCAAAATTGGAACAAGAATATGATAAAATCATATCTGATGGCAAAAAAGAGGCAGAAAAGATGGAAAAACAGATAATTGGTAGCTCTGATCTTGAGGTTCGAAATAAGCAATTAATGACTCTAGAAGATGCTGTTAACAATGTTTTTACAAAAGCAATAGAACAAATCGGAAAAACAGACAGAAATAGCGACTATTCTAATCTCATTAGAACTCTTTTGCGTGAATCTACAAAAATTTTAGGTACGTCTGATATTACGGTTCTTGCAAATTCTAAAGATAAAGATGTGGTTCAATCACTCTTAGCAGAATTTCCTGGTTCAGAACTTTCAGCCAACTCCATTGATTGTCTCGGCGGAATTATCGTAAAGTCTAAGGATGGTTCTATGACTTTTGATAATACTTTAGATGCTAAAATTGAACGTCTGAAGCCTTTAATAAGGAAAGAAATTGCATCAAAATTCGGAGTAGGTAATTAAGATGGCAGCTCAAGGTAGAATTGTTTGGGTCAGTGGCCCTGCTGTAAGAGCAGATGGTATGGCCGATGCAAAAATGTATGAAACTGTAGTAGTAGGTAATTCAAAACTTGTTGGTGAAGTAATTCGATTAACCGGTGATGTGGCATTTATTCAGGTATATGAATCAACAAGTGGATTAAAACCTGGCGAACCTGTCATTGGTACTGGTAACCCACTTAGCGTTTTACTTGGACCTGGAATTATAGGTCAACTTTACGATGGAATCCAACGTCCATTAAGAGAATTATCCAAAGTATCAGGCTCATTTATCGGAAGGGGAATCACTACAACTCCTGTTGATATGACTAAGAAATATCACTTTGTTCCAACCGTTAGCAATGGTGACGTGGTTCATCCTGGCAATGTTATTGGAACCGTTCAGGAGACCGATCTTATTGAGCACTCAATTATGGTTCCACCAGATCATCCAGGCGGAGTTATCTCCAACATTGTTTCTGAAGGAGACTATGACTTAGAAACTGAGATTGCAAAAACCGAGAAAGATGGTGAGACCATTGTTCTAAAGATGTATCACAAATGGCCTGTACGAAAACCACGACCCTACAAGAGTCGTTATGATCCTACCGTACCACTTCTTACCGGTCAACGCGTTATTGACACTTTCTTCCCCATTGCAAAAGGTGGTACAGGTTCAATCCCTGGAGCGTTTGGTACAGGGAAGACTGTTACACTTCATCAAATTGCCAAGTGGGCTGATTCTCAAGTTGTTGTTTACATTGGATGTGGCGAACGAGGAAACGAAATGACTGAAGTCTTGGTCGAGTTTCCTCACTTGAAAGATCCTAGGAGTGGAAAACCACTCATGGATAGAACTGTTTTAGTAGCAAACACCAGTAACATGCCAGTTGCGGCAAGAGAAGCAAGCATTTACACTGGCGTGACAATTGCGGAATATTATAGAGATATGGGTAAAGATGTAGTTCTTGTGGCAGACTCTACCAGTAGATGGGCTGAGGCTCTTAGAGAAATGAGCGGTAGGCTAGAAGAAATGCCAGCCGAAGAGGGTTATCCGTCATACCTTGCTTCGAGATTAGCAGAATTTTATGAGAGGGCAGGCCGTGTAAGGGCATCAGGGAGTCCCGAACGTGATGGATCTGTGACTCTTGTTGGTGCTGTATCACCATCTGGCGGAGACTTCACCGAACCGGTAACCACCCATACAATGAGATTCATCAAAACATTCTGGGCTTTGGATGCAAAACTTGCTTATTCTAGACATTACCCTTCTATTAACTGGATGAATAGTTATTCTGGTTATTTGGCAGATATCTCAAAGTGGTGGGGAGAAAATATCAATCAAGATTGGCTTACCTTGAGAAGTGAAGCATATGGAGTACTACAAAGGGAAGATACTCTAAAAGAGATAGTTAGGCTTCTTGGGCCTGAAGCATTGCCAGATGAAGAAAAATTGATTCTTGAAGTAGCAAGAATGGTAAAAATTGGCCTCTTACAACAAAACTCCTTTGATGATGTGGATACCTATTGTAGTCCAGAAAAACAGTACAAACTACTCAAACTATTGGTTGAATTTTACAAGCGAGGACAACAGGCCCTAAAAGATGGTGCTGAATTATCTGATATTCGTGCAATGGAGGTTATCGGTTCATTGCTAAAGGCAAGAATGGAAGTCAAAGATGATGAGATGGCTAAACTGGAACAACTTGATAACCAGATGCAAGAACAATTTAAGGCAATAACAGGAGTGAAAGTATCAAATTGAGTAGTGAAGGTGGAGTTCAATACAGCAAGATTGCAGAGATTAAAGGTCCTCTTGTAATTGTAGATGATGTAGAAAACGCGGCTTTCGATGAGTTAGTTGAAGTTGAAACCAAAGATGGAGAGAGAAGACTAGGTAAAGTACTAGAAGTAGGAAATGGAAAAGCAATAGTTCAAGTTTTTGAAGGAACTACAGGATTATCTGTTTCGGGTACAAATGCAAAATTTGTTGGTAAAGTAATGGAGATGCCTGTTTCCAAAGAAGTATTAGGACGCGTCTTTGATGGCTTGGGTAGACCAAAAGATGGACTGCCTGATCCTATTGCTGACAAATTTATTGATATTAACGGAGAACCAATGAATCCTGAACAACGTGAATATCCAAAAGACTTTATCCAAACCGGAGTTTCAGTAATTGATGGAATGATTACTCTTGTAAGAGGACAAAAACTTCCAATATTTTCGGGATCTGGCATGTCTCACAACTTGTTGGCAGCTCAAATTGCAAGACAAGCAAGTGTAGTAGGAAC
>JAGQHF010000107.1 GCA_020431985.1 Nitrosarchaeum sp.
ATGTTAAAAAACACAAGTGACAAAATATTTTATGATAACCGATTCTGGGCAATACCTGTCTAACAACAATACAAGTCCTCAGAACCGGATATCTGATTTGTATTTCAATTTAAGTATAAAAGCGCAACATTGTTTGGAAAGATAGATTAACCTCAGTTTGTGTTTTCATAACATTCATGCCCAATTTTGATGTACATGTAATTATTGAAAACAAGCCTGGGATAAGTGATCCTGAAGGCGACACAATATTGCATGATCTTGTTATGAAAGAGACGCAATCTTGCGTATCCAAAATTAAAACTGCAAAAATGCTAAAGTTCACTTTGACGGAAAAAGACAAAGCAGCCGCCCAAAACATGATTCAAAAAATATGTGATGACCTGCGAATTTACAATCCGATGGTAAGCACAATCACAGTTGATGTATTTGAGATTTAGTCTTTCTCAGACTCTATGTTCTCAACTGTCCCATTGATTAGCAATTTACTCCGAAGAAAACTGGTAAGGTCAGTCTGTGTTATCACTCCTACTAGTTTCTCGTCTTCCAAAACTAACAACCTCCTAATGTTATTGTTAAGCATCTTTTGAACCGCATCCTCAATCAAGCTGTCTGGCTTTACCCAACGAAATTTTTTTGACATTATCTCCTCGAGTGACACTTTTGACGCAGTTTTGTCCTCTGCCACAAGCTTTCTTACAAAGTCTCTTTCAGAAACAATACCTGCTGGCAAATTGTCTTTTAGGACTACTAGGAAACTGATCTCTTTTTCCTTTAACAACCTAGCTGCCTCTAGTGACGTCTTACCATGGTCGATTGTGACGACATTTTTTTCCATAATATCGCGTACATGCGCCATGCCGATCAAAACACCTCTTCCCATAAAATTTTTTGGCTGGATTCAAATTAAATATCTCTCACAGTAAAAGCAAACATGAAGGTTGGAGTCGTTGTTTTTCCAGGCAGTAATTGTGATCGGGACATGTATCATGTTCTAACCGATGTATTTCACTTTGATGCCCAGTATTTCTGGCACGAAAAAGGCATTCCTGAAAACATTGATGCAGTGATCTTACCTGGAGGATTTTCCTATGGTGATAGATTGCGAGCAGGGGTTATTGCTGCTCATAGCCCTGTAATAAAAGACGTAAAAAAACTTGCGAGTCGCGGAGTCCCAATATTGGGGGTTTGCAACGGCTTTCAAATTTTGGTTGAAGCCCAATTACTGCCCGGTGTTTTGCTGAAAAACACTTCTCTGAATTTTATGTGTAAGTGGACTAACTTGACAGTTGAAAACAACCGCACTCCATTTACAAATCAGTTTAAGATTGGACAAAAAATCCCCATCCCTATTGCAAACGGTGAGGGGAGATATTATGTAGACGAACTCACACTTGAAAAATTAAAGGAAAACAACCAGATTGTTTTTAGATATGATGATGACGTAAATGGTTCTTCTTACAACATTGCCGGTGTCTGTAATAAAGAATGTAATGTGGTAGGCATGATGCCACACCCTGAACGAGCAGTAGAATCTGAAATCAATCCCATCGACAACAAGCCCTCATCACTAATCTTTGAATCACTGTTGAGTAAAATTGGAGTTGAGAATTGAGCCTAAATCCACAAGAACTAGAGGAACTAACTGCAAAGATTGGAAGACGTCCTACCCAAACGGAGCTACACATAGTTGCTGCAGAGTGGTCTGAACATTGCTCTTACAAGTCATCAAAAAAACACCTCAAAACTCTTCCAATGAGTGGGCCTCTTGTAATTTCTGAAAAGGGATATGATTCTGGAGTTTTAGATGTTGGAGATGGTTACGTGGTTACGGCACACATTGAAAGTCACAATCACCCTTCCGCAGTTGAGCCATATGGGGGAGCTGCAACGGGGGTTGGAGGTGTGATTCGTGATATTTTGTCTGCAGGGACACGCCCCATTGCCATTCTTGATGGATTGAGATTTGGTGACATCAAAAAAGATCCTCAAGCAAGATGGTTGTTCAAAAATGCAGTTGCCGGAATAGCTGACTATGGCAACTGTTTAGGGATCCCTACTATTGGTGGTGAAGTCGAGTTTGATAGATGTTACACAAACTATGCATTAGTGGATGTAGCTGCAATAGGTTTTGGGAAAAAAGAGCATCTGATAAAAAACCATGCAGATAAGGGAGATCTGGTAGTTTTACTTGGTGGCTCAACTGGACGAGATGGAATAGGGGGTTCGCAATTTGCATCAGACTCCCTGGAATCTGAAGACAGATCTGCCGTCCAGATTCCAGATCCTTTTATTGAAAAATTAATCATTGAAGCAGTTTTGGAGGCAAGAAATCACAAGCTGATTAAGGCCATGAAAGATCTTGGAGGTGGTGGTCTGTCATGTGCAATCTCTGAAACCGCCGACACATTGTCCATTGGAATAGAAATGGATGTGGACAAGGTTCACACCAGGGAGTCTGGATTGAGTCCAGATGAAATCATGGTTTCTGAATCACAAGAGAGGATGCTGATAATAACGGATAATGAAAAACTAAAACAATTGCAGGAAATTTGCAACAAGTTCAGGATTGCATGTTCCGTAATCGGACATGTCACAACAGATAATCTGATGCATGTGAAAAAGAATGTTGAAACATTTGCATGTCTCCCGACTCAGGTTGTTGCAAACGCGACTCTTCTTGATAGACCATCAAAGAAACCTGCCTATCTTGATTCTATTGAAACTGAAAAAGAACTCAAACCTATCAATGACTACACAAAAATCTTGGAAACATTGTTGGCATCCCCTAACATTGCTAGTAAAATATGGGTTTATGGACAATACGACCATGAAGTAGGAATAAGGACTGTTGTCAAGCCTGGAAGGGATGCGTCTGTCTTGAGACTTGACAATGGAAAGTTTCTGTCTGTGAAGATTGACGGTAATCCAAAACATTGTTACATTAATCCCAGAGAGGGAGCCATCGGATGCTTTGAAGAAGCTTGCCGAAATGTCGTGTGTACTGGAGCCCGTCCCATTGGAATGCTTGATCATCTGCAATTCGGAAACCCAGAAAACCCCGAAATCTTTTGGACATTTTTAGAATCTCTACAAGGACTAGCAGATTTTGCAAAATATTTTGCAATCCCATGTGTGGGAGGCAAGGTGAGCCTTTACAACGAAACTCCATCTGGCCCCATAAAACCAACCCCTTTGATTGGCGTAATAGGTCTGATTGACAACAAACCACAAACTTCCAAAAGAATCACAAAAGGAGATGTTTTGCTAATCGTAGGAGAAACAAAAGATGAGATGGGTGGTTCTGAGTTCTATGAATACATTCATGATTTTATTGGCGGCAAATGTCCAAAAGTTGATTTTAATGAATCAAAAATGAATATGAAGTCAATACTGGAATTGATAGAAAACGAACTACCGAAAAACGTTCACGACTGTTCTAAGGGTGGCTTGGCAGTGGCAATATCTGAGATGTGTATTTTGGATGATATTGGTTGTGAAGTTGACCTCTCTAAAATCCCGGGACAAAAACTCAATCCTGATAAAGTACTATTTTCAGAAAGTCATTCCAGATATTTGGTAGTCGTTGGAGAAAGTGATATTGAATCGACAAAGTCCTTGCTAAATAACCATGGTGTAAAATATGGAGTGATTGGTCGTTTTGGGGATGAAAATATCCAATTTATCATGAATTCACAGAAAATCATTGATCTCAGAGTTGATACAACTCAGAAGGTATGGGCTAATTCGTTGGGAGAAACGATACTTCATGGTTAAAGAAGTGTACAGATGAACTCATTCCTGTTTTTATGCCTGTTTTGAGAGTACACCATAATTTTTCTGACTGGAAGGAAAACACGTTGCTTTCCTATGTTGACTGGAGATAATTATTCGCGTATTTTATATTCGGGATTTCAAGCGTACCCGGTGCCGTCACAAGGTTTGTAGGCAGAACCTAGTTGGTAAATTCCATACGGAAAGAAAAACCTTCAGTGTTATACACAGGTAAACCTCTGATGATTCTTTAAAATTAAATATGGATTTTCAAGTAAAACTATTCGTCTATCCGGCAAGAATGTGCACGCTTGCTCGGCAATGGACGCTCATTTTCTACATTTATCACACAATGCTTTGAATGTCTCCTCATCAAATACGAGTGACACCCCAGATGAATGACATTCTGAGCACAAACCTATCATGCATCTTCATTTGTAAAACATGATTTTATTCCCTGCATCAAAATTTGGTTCGATCAAGGTCAATGATCTGGATCTTTTCTGGTTAACTAGATTTTTTGTAACGGTATTATGTGTTTGAGAGTGCTGCTGTCAGGAAAATCCAGGTTGTACAATGACACCCTGTTCCTCTTAAGCAATC
>JAGQHF010000108.1 GCA_020431985.1 Nitrosarchaeum sp.
AATATGATGAAGCAATTACATGCTACAACATTGTGCTAGATGAAAAACCAGATAATCCAACTGCGCTGTACAACAAGGCCTCATCACTGATAAGATCAAACAAAATTAAAGAAGGGATTGAGATTCTCGCAAGAGTCACAGACATTGATTTTTCATTCAGAGCAAAAGCAAAGTTTGATGTTGATTTTGAGGGAATCAGAAAACTAAACGAGTTTAAGGAAATTATCATCGGAGAAAATAGAAAACAGTATACATAATTTTGAATATGGTTTAGGTGCTATCAGGCTTTTCTGATATGCAAAGTCCTGCAGAGCCACACAGTCATCACATCTCTTTACATCATCATAGTTTTTGCTCTTGTGTTTCGGGCATGAGTAGTTTTCAGTTAATTACATCTTTTAGAGCAAAACTACTTTTGAATATTAGTATACATGTGCGTCTGTATTGAGTGAGAGAATGTCATCAACAGAAAATTAATGATTCCGACGATATAACATCACATGAGTTTTTTATTTACGAATACATTTCCAAATGTGTGAGGTTCATCATCAATGACAACCTCAATTGGAATTGGTTCTATGTCTGAATGTAACATTGATTTTAGTTCTGCACGAGTAAACCATTGACTATGAAATCCAAGACTATTTTGAAAGACTCGATTTCGTTCATCAAAAGAATTCTTCTCAATTTGTCTAATCATTGTCATCATAGGATGGTACAATCTAGGCGCAACAAAACCAAAATCATCTCCATTAAAGGCAGTAATTATAACCAGTCCATCAGGTTCAGCAATTTTTATCATGTTATCGACAAACATTTGTCGTTTGTCTGAAGGTACAACTCCAAGAGTATTGTACAAGCACATTACAATTTTTATCGAATTTGGATCAAAGTAATCAGAAAGATTTGGATCAGTTAGATCATGTTTTAAGAATCGAATATTTTGATTATTATGATGAACTTGGTTTTTTTGGTTTGCATGTTTTATCATCGGCTCAGATATTTCAACACCATAAAACTGGAGGGTATTATTCTTAATCTTGTCAGCTAGTGCAAATACCACTCTGCCTGTACCAGCACCCATGTCAATAATAGAGCAGTTTTTGTTAGGGGGACAGTTTTTTTCACAAAGTGCGGATAGGATTTCCATCTCAGAAGTCAAATATTCTATAATTATCGGATCTTTGTTGTTTTCCACACTTTCATCATAATCAGATGCCATGTCATCCCAAAGTCCATCCTTCATCATCTACAACTTTATGATGTTTGTATATGGAGTTTGTTGTTATCTTGTAATTGTTATGTTTCTCAAAGGAAGGGTAAATTATTTTACGCATACTGTTGATGAATTGAGCCTTTAAAATAGATGTAATATACATTGAAATTACAACTCATACTAAAAGTCTTAACATGAAATATGCAAATACAACAACCATTCAAGAAGGTAATTGAACATAGACCATTTCTAGAAATATTCATCTATTTTTGAAATATCAAAATTTTGAAATCTTTGTTTTTCAATTTTATTGTAGTTGTTACCAATACTAGAAACTGGCTCCTACAGATTGAACAATCAGCCACCAAATCTATTCTGGTGGAATGTTATAGATTTATAATTTATCTTGCCTAAAATATTATTTTAGTAGAGCCAATATTTTGTTATAGTGGTAATGTTTCTTATTCAAACAATAGATTTTTAAAAGTAGATTAGACTGGCTTTCCTCTATACTGATAATCAATTACTTTGTGGAAAGTGTTGTGTGATGCGATTACGGCCAATGCAGATAAAGCTGCCCAAATGAAATTTCTAAGTGTAACCCATTCATTTGGTTGGTTAATTATCAATGTAG
>JAGQHF010000016.1 GCA_020431985.1 Nitrosarchaeum sp.
AAACTCGCCCCCGGCATTACAGAATGTAAGTATAAAATATACCAAAGTCAAAAAACAACCAACGGATAATACATGTATCTAGACAACATGAGAGATTTGATGTGTCGCCGCATCTACAGTAAGGTTAAATCAGAATATGCAATTTATTCTGAATTTTTGTGCTCATAATAAATGCGGATGACGTCTTTTACGACGGACTCTGTGTTTGTATCTTTTTCAGTACTAACCAAGAGCAGATTATCTTCTCCAAGATAGAAGGAAAATCTCTTGATTTTTTCAAATTCCCCTAATGTGTAGATTGTTTTTCCAACCCATTTTGCCATTTCCTTTCTTGCTTTCCAGTCCATTATTGAGAGATTGACCAGCTCCTTGTGAGCATGATCAGAAAGGAGGTTTTTAACTCCAGGTTTCATACCACCCCCTAGACGTACACCCCACTGATCATAAGCTGAGGCAAATCGTATTTTAGGATCAGAGTCAAGAATTTGTAGACAGAATTTTTCAAAATCCATGAATAATTCAATGCACTCTTAGGCTAAATTCTTTTTTGATAGATTCTGGGACAGATATTTCATTTTAGTCCTTTTTCCAAGATTTCATTAACAATCTTGGAAAAGCTAACCGATGATGACGTTTCCTTTAGTTTTTTTGCTTGCAAGTTGCGGAGTTTTTTTGCAATCTCACTATCCAGCATGATGGTTATACGTTCCGCCATAACAGACATGCAAGTAACTATTATTTGGAATTATTCAAATTTATATTATTTACAAAGGGGTCAAACAAAATAAGACAACAACGGTCAAAATTGAATTCATTTTTTGGCCATCACAAAGTCCACCCTATAGTTTAATGTGCAGCGGGAATTGATTTTCAAATTCCAGTTGTGATATGAAGGGTTTTTTGTTCCAGCATAAACAGAAAAACCCAGATCATTTAGTTTTGCTCTAAGAGATACTGCATTAAGGGGATATCTTACAGAATTGATTCCTCTCTCAAAATCATAAGGGGTAGACAACATAAAGAATCCCTTTGAAATTTGTCCAGACACATGTCTTAGCAGTTTATCTGGTTCAACTATGTCAAGCAAGTTTAGTGCAATAACAAGATCAAATTTTGTGTTGCCAAATATAGGCGATAATGTGTCTGCAACAAAATAATCCAAATTTTCCGTTTTGGATTTTTTTGCGAATGATATTGCACTGTATGATTGATCAATACCAAAAACGATCTCATGATGCTTTGCAAGTGATTTAGTTATGAGTCCAATGGAGCATCCATATTCCAGAGCAAGAGAGGTTTTTGAAATCCGTGCTATTTTGTTTTTTATTATTGTATAAAATTTAGAGCGCTTACTATCACGATAAATATTGGTCCATTTCTCTTCGAGACTGGTTCTATCCAAATTTGTTTTACCGTAACTCATGGAAGTCTTGATAAAGTTTTTAATTTTCTCGTGGTTTGCCATTTGAAATAGATTCTTTCCAAGAATAGTTCTAACCGAAAGATATTTTGAAAAATTATCCCAAATTATCGGTATCTTGTTAATTATTGGAAATGACAGATTGCAAACATGGCACTCTAAAAATCCCTCATCAATCTCAGTTTGAGCACAAAACGAATTCAGTTCCAAAGCGGAATTACATCTAGGACATGCCAGATAATCCAAACTAAATTCATGCATTTTTGAATTCAGACAATGCTAACTAATAACCTGTTACAGAGAAACAAGATAATGTTAAATTTAACACTGGAAGAAATATTTCAAATTGAGTGAATTTGATGAGTTTGCAGAGGCATTATTTGGTCAGTTATCAGTGGAGATTAACGAAGAGAAAGAAATAACAAATCTAGCAAACAATGCAAGAGGCGACCTTCAATTCAAAGTAAAATTTCGGGACGTTGAGGAGATTACCCAAGACATACTCCCAGACATGAAACTAAAGGTGGAAGAATTTCTGAATATGAAAATTCCTGAGATCAATGTAGAATTTCCTGAACTTGATGAATTGAAAAAAGTGAAGGGATACAAAGTCTTTTCAGATGAACAGTCAAAAGAATTTGTCAACGACCTGTTCAAAGCAGTGTCTGATGAAAATTCCAAAGCAATAGCAGAGTTGATGAAAAAAAATACTGCAAAATATCTCGTGTACTCTACTTATGCAATACAATACATTTCAAAAATATCAACCACCTACGGAGATTATCTAGATAATTCAATATACCTAAACAAGTTTATCCTGTCAAGATATCCTCTGATTATACTCCACAAGCAAGGTGAGCCATATGAGAGGAATTTTGAAATTGTAAATTCCGGCTACAGGGGAGCAATCAAGATGACAGTTATTGAGGAATTGATTCATGCTGTGCAGAAAAACTTGCATGAAATTAACAAAAAGGCAGCAAGTCATGTAAACAGAATTAACGAGGAACTTGCTGGAATCGTTCTTGCACTAGACGCTCAGACAATTAACAAATTAACAGATTATCTTCAGTTACAGGCAGTACCAGATGATTTTCCATTTGCAAAAAAAGCAAATTTATTTTTCTTTTTAAATCCTGATCACTTTCTAATTGAACAGATTGGGCCTGATGTAATGACGTTTACGCATGTGGAGATAGATCCAAAGATTTCTGAATCAATCCCAGAATTACTAGACATTTACAAGAGATGGCTCATTCCCATACAACAACACCATGCTGTGTTTACAGTAATGGAGGGAATGGCTGCATTTGTACTTGAAAACATACTAAAAGATGACCAAGATTTTCAGAACTATCTTACCACATACATGGGCACTGATTTTAATTCATACCAAGTAAGAAAGAATATGGGAAAAGAATTCACCAAGGAAATCTACGAGAAAATAGGCAAAGATGCTTTCAAACAAATGATTGAGAATCCACCAAATACCAGAGAGATAAAAGAACCTCAGCTGTACCTAAAAAGGATAAACCAGTAGCAGTTGCAAGAAAAGTTTGATCCATTTGTTGCCGAATGGGTATCATTTGTAAAAAATCCAAATTTCAACCTTGTTGAAAAATGCCTAAAGTTTGCACAAATTCTGGAGTATCCGGATCTGAACATTGATTTGTACATACAAAAAATAAACAGGATCGGAATGTCACTGAAAGAGTCAGTAAATGATACGAAAAACCCAACATACTTGATCTCGATGTTAAATGAACATCTTTTTGATAATTTGGGTTTCAAGGGAGATGATAATGACTATTACAATCCAAAAAACAACTTTCTAAATGAAGTAATTGAGAAAAAATCAGGGTTGCCAATTACAATGTCTATCATATACGCAGAGATTGCAAAGTTTGTGGGTCTTGAACTGAAGATAGTCGGATTTCCGGGACATGTCTTGGTAAAGTATAACGAGGAAATGATTCTAGATCCATTCAATGACGGAATACCGGTGGACGTTGATGACTTGCAAGAGATTTTAGACATGAATTTTGATGGAGATTTAGAATTCCAACCTGAGTTTTTAGATGAAATTGGACAAGAGCAGATTCTGACAAGAATGGCAAGAAACTTGAAAAATTCCTACATTCAATCATATGCATATGAAAAGGCCTTGAAGTGCACAGACATGGCCTTGGCAATAAGCCCAGATTCACCTGAAGACATAAGAGACAAGGGGATTTTAGAGGAGAGATTGCTTCACAGCGAGGTTGCACTAGAGTATTTGAACAAATATCTGGAAATGAACCCAAACGCAGAGGATGTAGATTTTATTCTGGAACTAATAAGAAGTATTAAGACAAAAAATTAATCAATAATAGAACTGATATCTTGTCCCTTCTTGATCATCGATATCTCATGTCTGGCAATCTTGTTTCTCAAAGCCCTCTTTAGAATATCAACTTCGCTTCTGAGTAGTGCTATTTCATCCTCGAGTTTTGCAACTCGTTCATAGATTGTTTCCGCTTCCGAACTCATGATTATCTATCATCTAAAAATTCCCTTAAAAGGATATGGGTAAATTTGTTGATTTGTACGTAAGCTTTTTGAGCTAAATCTCAAACTCTTGGCGACATTTTTCGCATTTTCCCCTCTCTTGGCCTGGAGGTCCAAGCAGAAACACCTTTCCGATAGTTTTACAGACAGGACACATTCCGGTGGTGGCGTTTTTTGGGCCTGTGCGAATAATTTTTTGTGTTTTTCTTCGTCCCACAAATATTGTGCTCAAATCGGACTATTAAGTTTAATTTTCAATGGCGCGGGGAGGGGGATTTGAACCCCCGTGTCCTTGCAGACATGGGATTAGCAATCCCACGCCCTACCAGGCTAGGCGATCCCCGCATAGTGAAGCCTTGAATTAATCTGTAAATTAGCGTTTGCGATTCAGTTTTTTATTCACAATTAATTTTCAAACATCCTAG
>JAGQHF010000109.1 GCA_020431985.1 Nitrosarchaeum sp.
GTTCTAATCGATCAGTTTTGGTATTTAAATCAGATATGCCTGCATCCTAAATTCCACACGGGGCCAAGTGGGAAATGCATTATATAGTATTTCAGAAAAGTGCCCATAGAATGGCATTAATCCAAATTTCAAATCAATCGACCAAAAGTTTAGGGAAAAAATCTACGATTAGATTCACTCAAAGTATCTGTCCAGACTGCAACATGATTCTGGACGCTGAAGTTTTTGAAAGAGACAGCAAGGTCTACATGTCCAAAGTGTGTCCTACGCATGGGGAGTGTGAGGAGCTTTACTTTGGCTCTTATGACATGTACAAAAAATTCAGTACATATTGGATGGATGGAAAAGGCGCCCATGCACCAAACGTTATGATTGAAAAATGTTCATGTCCTAACAACTGTGGCCTGTGCTCAAACCACTTATCCCACAGCGGACTGGCAAACATGATTGTAACCAACAGATGTGATCTTACCTGCTGGTACTGCTTCTTCTATGTCAAGAAAGGACTGGAAGGTGCTTACATGTATGAACCAGATCACACTCAAATTCGAGCAATGATGAAGACCCTCAAGGCAGAACGACCAATCCCAGGAAATTCTATGCAGATTACTGGTGGCGAACCCATGCTTAGAGACGATATTGCTGATGTAATCAAGATAATGAAAGAGGAAGGCGTTGATCATATTCAGATGAACACCAATGGTATTCGACATGCAATGGATCCAGAGGCTGCAAGAGAAGTCAGACTTGCTGGTTGTAACAATTTGTATCTGTCTTTTGATGGTGTAACTGCCAGAACAAATCCAAAGAACCACTGGGAGATTCCGTATGCACTTGACAGCTGCAGAAAGACTGGTACCACTGTCGTGTTTGTTCCAACTGTTATCAAATCAATCAATGATCATGAGCTAGGTGGAATTATCAGATATGCCCAAAAGAACATGGATGTAGTTCATGCGGTAAACTTCCAGCCAGTTTCACTTACTGGTCGAATGGGCAAGTCAGAACGTGAAAAGTATAGAATCACAATTCCTGACTGCATACAGAGAATCGAGGAACAAACAAATGGAGAAGTTACCGTTGATGACTGGTTCCCAGTACCAAGTTGCATGCCTCTAACAAATGTAATTGAAGCATTCTCAAGCAAACCAAAATACGAATTATCAATCCACTTTGCCTGCGGTGCAGGAACATACATCTTTGAGGATGAACAGACAAAGAAGTTTGTTCCACTAACAAAGTTCTGTGACATTCAGGGAATGCTAGAGCTATTTGAGGACAAGGCAGAAGAGATCCGTTCTGGTAAGAACAAATACTTTACAATGCTAGAGGTAGTAAGAAAGCTAAAGGGCTTTGTAGACACAAAGAAACAACCTGCTGGCCTGGATCTAGCAAAGATGTTTGGCAATATCCTGATGAAGAGATCATTTGACTCGGTAGGATCTTGGCACGTCAAGGGCCTCTTCCTTGGAATGATGCACTTTCAGGACAAATACAATGAGGA
>JAGQHF010000110.1 GCA_020431985.1 Nitrosarchaeum sp.
CAGGTGTTTTAAACTGAAATTAAATGGGCTTACTGTATACGAAATTCTACCTTGATTTTGAGTCTACAGAGTGGAAACAAATCTCTGCAAATCCTGTGATATTTGAAACACTTGAGGATAACACTGCACTAGATATTGAGGATACGTCTCATAATTCCTACAAATTGACCTTTCGAAAAGGATCACGAATAGAAATGCTCCGAGTAGTAGGCAAATTTCGCTTAACTTGGAATGATGATGACATCATAACAATATAAAAAATAATAATGGGTCAAAATTTTGTCAGTTTATGTCATTAGAAATCCAAGTAAAACAAATTCTTGATGATTTTGAAAATACATCTTCCGAGAAAATAACCGATGCTCTAGATGAAATAAAAAATCTTTTCAAAAGTGATATTACACAAGAATATCTGATTGGCAAAATTAAATCTGTGAGAGATACCCAGGAAGAATCCGAAAGAAAGAAACTGTGTAAGGCCCTTGTACCTTATCTGGATTGGTATCTGCAGGGGACCTAGCTATTCAGAAAACTGGTTTATTCTTTTGTTTGCTGTATTTATTGAAGGAAGGATCTCTTTTGCAACTTTCATATCGCCTACCAAGTTGACAAAGTAATCATACCCTGTATCTTGAGCTTTTTTAATATCTGATTCATAGCAAGAGAGAGCTTTCTGAAAGAATGGAATGTCGTCTATCAATGAGTCTAATGGCTGTGATCCTGTGAGGCATTCTTTTATTTTCTTTATCGCTTCATCTATCTTTGGAACTGTCTTTCTTGCTTCTTGCTGAAGCACAGAAGCAAACATTGCCGCAGCATCCTTTAATTCAGGACTGTTGCCAATTGTTTGAAGTCTTTTTCTGTAGTGATTTAAGGCCTTTAAGATAATCTCGTAATCTCCTTCTTCCTTGAAGTGGATGCCTCCAAACCATACTTGCTTTGACATTTTGTAAACTGTTATTATGGCACTATTATAATTTCTGCATGCCAAAATCTACTAGTCCAAATCAAAATCTTGAACTTCAGGCACTGCTGGTTGGTTTCTGTTTATCAAATAAAGTAGAATACCTGCAATCGTGACTCCTATTCCCATGAGGCCTATGAACGTGCCTGCATGTTTTATTGCTCTTAATTCTGGTTCTAGGCCTATACTGCTTTGAATTGAGTAAAACAGAAAGAGACCAAGAGATGTCATGATAAACCCAATTACAATGATAATAACACCGGTACGCACAATTCTGGTGTTTTCTATCTATTAATAAACTCCGTACCTGAGAGTCTTGATTTCACCATAAACAATTTTAACTCACTTGTTATACTGGAAATATGAAAATTTTACTTTTTGTCGTTTGTACTCTTACAGCTACATCCATCAGCCAGATTGCTTTTGCTCAATCAAGTTATGACATTAACATTCCCACAGGTGCTGGCAGCCCCGATGCACCGTATTTCTGGCAGAGTGAAAAAGATGGCTCGACAACGGGAGATATAGACATACTTGTCGGTGACAAAGTCGTTTGGAAAAATGCTGACACTGTAACGCATACTGTGACCTCCGGAACTCCTGAAGATGGTCCTGATGGTTTGTTTGATACTGGACTCTTTCCACCTGGAAAAAACTACCCCTACACATTTACGGAAAAGGGGAGTTTTCCGTACTATTGTGTAGTTCATCCTTGGATGACGGGCAATGTATTTGTAACCGAAGGATTTTCGATTATTCCAAAAGTGGGCAAAAACATTGGTGATGGTCTTACTACTTTTGATGTGGAATACAAATTCAACAGATTACTTTCTCTGTCATCAATCAATGAGAGTGAAAAATCGATAACACTTGAAACTGTTGGAAATCCAAAGTCTGACAATCATGATTTATTGATAAGGCTGCCTTCTGCATTGATAGATGGACCGTTTGCGATCTGGATTGATGGCAAAAAAATTTCTGACTTTAACCATATTAAAGAAAACGATCTGAATGTAATTGATGTGACTCTTACTAAAGACACAAAGATAATCACTCTTGTAGGAACCACGATCGTACCTGAATTTGGGGTGATGGCTTTAACTATTCTTGGCGTTTCAATTTTAATAGTTTTGAGTGCTCTCAAGTACTATTCGACAAAGCAATTCCTCTCTATTCGTTAATATGCAACAAAAAATTCAATTATTTATTTAATATATTGAAATATTTTTAATATTTTTGTTTTACTATATAGTTATTATATAGAAATTAGAGATCATTGATAAATAGTATTACAACGTAATATTATCTGTCTTTTGGAGTAATTCAAAAGATAAAACGCAGTAGGGCCAAAATTTCAACCGTAGTTAAGGTCGTGTTGAAAGCACGTCATCAAGGGACAATGGTCACCTTGACCGGTGAAGTACCTTTAACCGGTAACCTGACTCGATCTTTTGGCTTACTGCATATTTTTCCCACATGAGAAAAACCAATCGATCTCAGGACATTTTAAAAATTTTCAAAAGTTTTTTTATACAGTTTATACGTACACCAAAAACAAAGGATGTAAGATAAAGTAAATGCAGGAATTAACAATTAAAGAAACAATTGAAAGAATCGACCAGTTAATTGATACTGGAAAAGGTGACCCTGGAAGATTGGATTACATTAGGGAATCACTACGAAATAACAAGGTTCTTTTCAAGTCAGATATGCAATATCTTGAGGGCCTGCTTGAATCAAGTGTTGAATTTGAAAAGAAAGAACCAAAGATTGACAATTCGCTTTTGCCTCTTGTAAAAAAATTAATTGATTCTGGTACTGGAGATTATGGAAGATTGCAATACATCTACAACACGTTACTCAAAGGAAAGTCTCTGTACCAATCAGACCATGTCTATCTTCAGAAAAAAATTGATGAATTGGAAAAATCTGAGGTTAATTCTGATGACCCAAAAGCTGAAAATATAACCAATGAACAAACTTCTCCTCAAAAAATACGAAACACAATGCCAAAGGGCTGGACTAATTCATCTTCAACCGTAGATGCTCAACCAAAAAAAATTGAGAACAACGAAGAAAGCACACGTTATATGAATTCTAACAATAACGAACTGGAAAAAATTAAACACACGAACCTAGAACAACAAACTCAAATTAACACAGCTAAGAGTAACCTTTTGTCAGAAATACAAAAAGAAAGAGAACACGTTGCTTCACAGATTAAAATTTTCGAACAAATTTCAGATCAGAAAACTGAACTTGAAAAGGTAAAGAATGAAAGAATTGTTGTTTTAGACAAGATAAAAAAAGAACGCGAATTATTGTTAAAAGAATCAGAATCCCAAAAAACGGAATTACTGTCTGCCCAAAAAGAATATGAAGAAATTGAAAAAAAGATAGAGGAAGACAATAAACACCTTGAAGAACTTAGAATCTCTCAAAAAACTCGGCTTCAAGAACAAACAGAGTTATCCAAAAAACTTGATCAAAAAAGATCAGAATTAGATACCACGGAAAAACAAGTCAGTGAAATTTTTCAAACATTACATGAAGAACAGCAATCTATTGAATCTGAATTTATATTGCAAAAGGAAAACCTTGCAAAGCTCCAATCTGAAAAGAAGGCCCTTGAACAATCCAAACTTGACTATGACTCACTGTTGGCGCAAATAGAACAGGAAAAGCAGACACTGTCTGCTGAGAGCAAACAATAAGTGGCACGATTACCTGCATTACAAGCTGAAAAAGAAGCGTTAGAAAAGACGCAAGCAGAATATGATAAAATCAAGACTGACATTGATTCTGAAAAACTCTCCCTTGAATCAGAGTCACAATCACAAAAGGAAAACCTTGCAAAGCTCCAGGCTGAAAAGAAGGCCCTTGAACAATCCAAACTTGACTATGACTCACTGTTGGCGCAAATAGAACAGGAAAAGCAGACACTGTCTGCTGAGA
>JAGQHF010000111.1 GCA_020431985.1 Nitrosarchaeum sp.
AATTGAATAGCATGACTCAGACGCTAAACGGACTAATGATGGATTCACTCGCAGGAGACTCATTTAGCATGGAGTCTGACATTTCCAGTGAAGAAACTGAAAAGATTCTACAGGAAGCATCTGCAGTGGCTGAGCAACAGATAGGAGACAAGTTCCCATCTGTACCATCACCAACAGGACTCTCGTCCCAATCCTCTACCTTTGAGTAGGTTAGATGGAAAGGCGACAGTCACTTTTTGTTTTAATTCCACAACTTTTCCTTAAACGTCCACTTTTTGTTCAACACAAAGTTTCCAAAAGCTGCAAGCCCTACAGCGGCAACTAGAGAAATAGGATATGATATTCCGTGAACGTCTACAAAGTAATACACTAGCCCAAGCTGTAACAATGCGCCAAGAGAGCTAAAGGCAATAAACTTTCCATATTGCTTGAGTGTCTTTGCCGGTGAAAAGTCCCTGTCACCAAATGTCCATACCTTGTTTAGGACAAAGTTTGTTGTCATTGACGCAATGATTCCAATTGACGTTGCATGGATGTACCACAAATTGGATATTCCATCCGCAAACAGCAAAGAGACGAGATAGTTTACTAAAAGACCCGACGCACCTACAGTAAAGAACCTTGCAGCCTTTGAGAAAAATCTAACTGATGGCCTACGCTCTTGCTTCTCTGCGGCTTTGCCATACCTGTACAGTTTCAGCACAGATTCGACATAATCAATTATGGTTCCAGAGTCAAGCTTGCTAGAACCAAACTTTCTATCCTGAAAAGTGTACGGTATCTCCTGTATCTTTACTCCCTTTGTCTTGACAAGCAGTTCCAAGAGAATCTTGTAACCTATGGCATCAAAACTCAATCCCTTGATGAGGTTCTTTCTGAATGCAAAAAACCCTGACATTGGATCGTTACTCGTAACGCCCAAGCTTTTTCGCGCAATCAATGTTGCACCCTTGCTGATAATCTTTCTTTTAAGTGACCATCCTTCTACAGTTCCTCCCTTTACATATCTAGATGCAATTGCAATGTCATACTGGTACTGCTTTATTGCAGATACTAGCTTTGGTATTATGTGAGGCGGATGTGAAAAATCTGAATCCATCACCACAATGGTATCTGCCTTTGCACTCTGAATTCCATTTAGTATTGCAGATGCCAAACCTTTCTTTGCCTTTCTGTGTATTATGCTGATCTTGTTTTCTGTAAATTTTTTTAAATTAGAAATGTACTCCTCAACTATCTTGCCGGTCCCATCAGGCGAGTTGTCATCTACAACAATAGTCTCAGTTGAGAACCCATCTGGTATGCACCTTCTAATGGACTTTAGGATATCAATGATATTTTGTGACTCGTTGTACGTTGGCACAATGATTGATACCTGAGGATTCTCCATTTTCATATTCTTGCTCCTTGCCTCGATTAAAAGAATATTAATTTTTAAATTCACCTGTGGCTAACACTTGCTTCACCCTACGGATATGCTGTAGATTCACCCAAAACTGAGCCAAGTTCTGAAATGCTTATTCTTCTCTGTTCCATCGAGTCTCTATTGCGGATTGTGACCGTGTCGTCCTCCAGAGTTTGGTGATCTATAGTTATTGCAAATGGCGCACCAATCTCATCTAATCTACGATATCTACGTCCAATCGCACCGGAGTGATCTAAAAATGCATCAAACTTTCTTTTTATGTTAAGGTAAATCTCATCTGTTTTTTCTTTTAACCCATCTTTCTTTACCAAGGACAAGATTCCAACGTGCACTGGCGAGAGATACGGTTTTAGAGACAAAACAATCCTCTCATTCTCCTTGTCGTCTTTGAGACTGTGCTCAATTATGGTATAGAGGCTCCTATCTATTCCCATGGATATCTCAAACACGTGCGGTAGAACTTTCTCGTCGTTATCCATAACCTCAAACTTCTCTTTGCTCTTTTTTGCATGACTTGACAGATCATAGTCAGACCTGTAGTTACACGCAACAAGCTCAAGCCATCCTATTGTAGTCTCTACCTCAAAGTCAAACGCAGCTTCGGCATAGAACGCCTTTTCCTTTTCACCTAGTCTCCTAAACCTGCTACTTGTAATATCAATCCCGGTCTTTTCATAAAATTCGGTTAGTATGCCAAGATAGTATGCTACAAATTTGTTTGGGACAATCCCTGATTCTACTGCTTCCTTGCATGTCATTGCAACAGGTTCAGAGTCTGTCTGAACTCTGATAATGGTATCCTGAATCTCTGAGAATTTTTCTACATCATCTAGTCTTGAAGGGTTGCAAAAAACCTCAATCTCTGCTTGATAAAACTCACGCAAACGCAGCAGGCTTTGCCTGGGTGAAATCTCGTTTCTAAAACTCTTTCCAACCTGAGCAATTCCCAATGGAAGCTTTCCTCGCATGGTCTTAAACATTCTAGGAAAATCAACAAAGATCGATTGGCACGTCTCTGGTCTGAGATATGCCTCCTCTCCCTCAGGTCCAATACCGACTCTAAACATCATGTTGAATTTCTTTGTCTTTTCAAATTCCCCGCTGCACTTTGGACACTTTATGTTGTTTTGTAGTATGGCATCATCAAATTCCTGTAAATCTGCGCTTTCTGGAATATCTACATTTGAAATCTCTGATATTGTTCTGTCAGCTCTGAAAGTTGATTTGCATTTTGTACATTTTATGATGGGGTCCGCAAAACTTCCAAGATGACCTGACGCCTCAAAAACTGATTTGGACATTATTTGGGAGCCATCAATCTCCATCATTCCGTCACGTCTGATAAGTTCTCTCCTCCACAATTCCAAAAACTTGTTTTTCAAACTAACTCCAGAAGGACCATATTCCCAAAACCCAGCCTGCGCATCAGCATAAACCTCACAACTTGGAAAGTAAAACCCACGTTCAAGGGCTAATTTCATCACGTCATCATATTTCATCTATTTTCCCACCAAAATATAGAATAAATTCCTACGCAAGTGACTTTGCTATCCTGAGATTCTCAAAGTCGTCTCTCACATCGTCAATTGGCGTTTCAAGAATTATCGGTATCTTTTTTTTGTTAGCAGTCTTGATTACCGCCCCCATTCCCTCCTTTCCAATGTTTCCAAGTCCAATATGATAATGTCTGTCAAGGTTACAGCCGATCTCGCCCTTTGCATCGTTTAGATGTAAAATTTTTAGGTTTTCCATCCCTACTGATTTATCAAATTTAGAAAAGGTTTCCTTTACCGCTTTTTCTGTCCTAAGATCATATCCTGATACAAACGCATGGCACGTATCAAAACAAATTCCAAATTTCTTTGACGGTCTGAGTTGCCCGTATATTTCTGCAAGCTGCTCAAAATCTGCACCTACAGAGTTTTTCTGGCCGGCGGTATTTTCAAGTAAGATCATCACATCATTTTTTGTTTGGCCGGCAGTAGTCAATGCCTCAACAAGCCGCTTCATACCATCTTCTTCACCTGTGCCCAAATGACTTCCAAGATGAGTTACCAAATATGGGATTCCCAGCTTCCCGCATCTCTCGACCTCACTAACTAGAGTCTTTACAGATTTTTCAAATCCCTCCTTGTTAGGCGTTGATAGGTTAGGCAAGTATGGCATATGTGCACATGTAGCCTCTCGCTCTATGCCGCTTTTCTTTAGCTTCCCTTGAAAGTTTTCCACATCTTTTTCTGTCAGTTCCTTTGCATTCCATCCCCTTGGGTTTCTTGTAAATATCTGAAATGCAGAACAATCCCTTTCAACTGCGTTGTCAACTGACTTGTCAATCGAACCAGAAATGGAAACATGACAACCAATCTGCATACTTTAAGATCTCCTAAAACATAATTTAAACCAGCATTTGCCATAAAAGGAGATTTTTATGTAAATGAGCTAAATCAATAGCATGCTTGCCTTGGGACAGGATGAAATTGCAAAATATCCATTCTTGGCAGATGCGGGACAGTATCTGAAAGAACAAGGGTTTACACTAGAACAGTTTGGCACAGACCCAGATCTTGCTCCTCTAATTGAAAAGGCGTATAACCGCATTCATGCAGCGTGTGAGGGTGATCCCCAGTCTTACAAATCAGACATTATTGAAAACCAGGTATCAAACACTGCAGCTCTTCCAAGAGAAGTCTTTTCATTTTTACTGTCAATTGTCTTGCTTAAGCTAACAGGAATACCCACACTTGCAAAACGATTTGCCTTAAGTGAAGCAATGCGTGCTGAGTCATATCTAGAAAAGGATCTCAAAAATATCTCAAATGGCTCAAACGAATTGCCAATACGAATCATCGAGGATCTGTTTTCAATTACCATCAAAAAACATGATGACTTTTTTGTAATGCCCATATCTGACTACATAAAACATTCCGTTTATTTTCACGAGCGTGAATGGAAGCTTATCAACAGGCACGTGGAAAACGGTCAAGTGTTTCTTACTCCTCACCAAACAGTCAGGTTAGTAAGAAAAGAGCTGGGAACCTACATTACTTCAAAAATTTTGACAGGGAAAAAGCCATCAATGATACCTGGATTTGAAAAATTTGTCAACAATCTACTGTCTTATTCCAAAAAATTCTCAGTATCTGTTGTTTCTACAGGAGAATATCCTCCATGCATAAAACATGCAATTGAGGTACTTGAGAAAGGTGAAAATTTGCCACATTCAGGCAGGTTCATGCTAGCAACTTTTCTGCTATCTAAGGGTCAGTCTGTTGACCAGATTGCCCCCTTGTTCAAAAACGCTCCAGATTATAATGAACGAGTTACAATATACCAATTGAACCACCTTGCCGGAACATCTGGCAGTGGAACTCAGTACTCATGTCCCTCTTGCGAAAAACTAAGGACGCAAAGCTTGTGTTTTGCCATACCTGAGTGCGACAATATCATTACCCCACTACAATTTGGAAAGAGAACCAAATGAATGAGCATGATGTAAAGTTTCTTGAGGACTCTTTCAAGAAATATTATTTCGAGCACTTTGATCAGATTCATGTTCCCAAAAAAACTTCTGAAAGAGAATTTGGTTATCAAAAATTTAATTCTGGAATGATCCGGCACATATCCATCAAAGACGACAAGGAACTTCATCTGTTGTTGATGAAAAACGTTCCTTCTGATGTTTACTGCTCAAACGCATATTACTCATTTCCAAATCTCCCGATGAATGAAAAAGAATGGAAGGAAGCTGATATGATATTTGATATTGACTCCAAGGATCTTCATTTGGATTGCAGGATGAGCCACACCGTTTCAATATGTGGAAACTGCAAAACAATATCAGAGTATAGCAATCAATGCAAGAATTGCGGTTCTGCCAAACTAGACAAAAAGTCTCTTCCCTGCAAAAATTGCATCGAAGGGTCTAAAAACGAAGTTAACAAACTATCTGAGATCCTGATTGACGACCTTGGCGTTGACAAAAATAACATCTCCGTATATTTTTCTGGTAATGAGGGATTTCATGTCTATGTCTATGATTCACAGTTTCAAAATCTTGGCTCTAGAGAAAGATCGGAACTTGCAGATTATATCTTATTCAAAGGAGTGATTCCAGAAACTTTTGGGATGAAAAAGTTCAAGCCCGAGAGATCATTGTTTCCAGATCTCTCAGAGAAAGGATGGCGTGGAAGGTTCTCAAAGGAGGTATTTAAAACCAAAACAAAGCGTCCCAAAGTTGTAACCGAGCTAATATCTGCTGGGTATTCGCAGTTTCAAAAATATTTGGAAACACTTTCTAATCAGATTGGTGTCAGGATTGACCCGAACGTTACAATTGATATCCACAGAATTTTCCGGCTGCCGGGTTCACTCAATAGCAAAAGTGGCCTTACAAAACTTTACTGTAAAAACATCTCAAGGTTTGAACCATACTCTGAAGCTTCACTTCTTAGCGATGAAAAAGTAGAAGTGCTTGCCCAGTGTCCTGTCGAGTTTAAATTAAAAAACAGAAAGTTTGGTCCGTACAACAATGAGGTAATTTCAGTCCCAACGTTTGCCGCCGTATACATGATTTGTAAAAATCTTGCGACAGTTTCACAAAATGTCAAATAATTTCAAAGCTAGCACTAAACGGCCAATTTTGCTGGTAAGACATTAATTTACCGATAATTAAGGAACGTTGATTTTGTATAGCGCCTCTACTGATAAGCAAGCTCCACCTCCTGATGCAGGAAAATACATCAGGCTTGGCATTGTTGCCATAATTGGCATAGTGATTTTTGCTATAGTTGGTAATCAGGCAGTCATTTTATCAATGAACTTTACCGAATTTGACGAGCAATTCACAAAACCTCTCTTTTACACATTAGTTTCTTCTGTTATTTTATCTGCCATAGCGCTAGTCAGAGTTAACATCAAGGGACGTTCGTCTATCTTTTGGTATGGAATAAACACAGTTATTGGTTTTCTAGGTAGAGGAACCCAAAACATCTCTTCAAGCATACCCGGCTTTACCGATTACAAGCTGAGCCCTCCTCAATTTGTGATCTGGCAGATTACAAAAATTTTCTTGTTTGGGGCCTTTTTTGCAAACATCATGTTTGGTTTTGCATCTATGGCATTCTTTGACGGCAATAATTTGGGACTGGAAAGCCTACCAAACCTGTTCTCATTACCATTTGTGACTCCGCCCACTAATCCAACGTATGCTACTGATACTGTAGTTCCAATGATACCTGCACTTGTAATTCTGATCCCGCCAGTATTAGCGGCAATTGGATTGAGACTTGTGTTGTATGTTGGAATTCACAGGATTATAGACGTGATTACATCATATATCAAAGACTCTAATGAAGGAAAACCACGATACCTCAACTATGTCTCAACCGTTGAAGCAATTATCGGCATTGGTGTATTGTGGGCCGGCTTTAATCTGTTCTTTACAGATCAAATAGACTATAACACTAGATATGTAATTGGAGGAACTCTTGTCATAGGCTTTGCGTTAATTGCATTTTCAGTTGTTGACAGAATACGAGCTCGCGTATTGACTCATATGCTAAAGCGAGATGTCATCATCCGCTTTGCAACAATTATAGCTATAGCCTTGATCATTGCAGTTATAGTGGGAGTAAATGAAGGAATTGCAAACTCAAAAAAGATTGAATTTCTTGGACCATATAATGCACAACAGATAGGAGTAAATCGATATCTTGGTGAATTAAATGATGTACAAGAAAACATTCATGACGTCAAGCTACAGTCTGTATCTCCGAACAACATCAAAAACTATGTGGCAAGAAACAGTGATGTTCTTGATGTAATTCGGGTTTGGGACTGGGAAGCTGCCTTTGCAAAGCTAAAACCCGAGATTGGTCTTATTCCGTATGTTGACTTTGAAGACAACGATATTCTTCGATTCAATAATACTCTGTATTGGACTGCATCTATGAAACCCGTTCTGCCAACATCTGTCTCACTTGGAAATGAGTGGTATAATCAGCATTTGGTTTATACCCACGTACCAAATGGATTTTTGACATTAGAAGCCACTGATGGACAAATTGTAGATAGCAGCGTATTTTTCAAACAGCGAGAGATATACTATGGAGAAGGTGGCTTATTTGAGGAGACATGGTCTGCCTATCCCACATCTCGTGGAGACACTAGCGATGAATTGGGTGGTGTATTTTATTCAGGCCAGGGAGGACTAGATGTTCCTCCACCTCTAAGCTGGATATTTGAGCCCAACTTTTTGCTTTCTTACCCTGGCGAATCTGTGCACATCATGAGATACAAGGACGTCAAGGACAGGATGGAGACTCTTTACCCCTACTTTTTGTACGACTTGTTTGGACGTGAGCTAGACTCTCTTCCTGTTACAGACGGTACAAACTCATATTGGTTGGTTCCATTGATTATTGGATTTGACACTCATGACGTTCCTTGGTCTGTTGGAAATCCATACCTACGACTAGTGGGTTATGCTCTGATTGACGCGTATGATGGAAATATTCAACTGCTAAAAACTGGAGATGACTTTTTCTCTGATATGTTTGCAAGCCAGTATTCCGAACAATTCCAGCCAATGCCCACTTGGCTTGAAGAGCAAATTAGGTATCCAGTAGAACTATTCAACTGGAAGACAGAAATGTACAACATCTATCATGTAACAGACGTTGAGACATTCATCCAAGCAAACGAATTCTATGAAATTCCACGTGGACTAGACACATACTATGTAGAAGCAAAGCCTCCTGGTTTTGAACAGACCGAGTTTTTGGGTCTCTTGTCTTTAGAGTTACGAGGATCACAAGGACGAAACCTAGCAGGATACATGGTAGTCCAAAATGATT
Organism: Nitrosarchaeum sp.; assembly: GCA_020431985.1. Taxonomy (GTDB): domain Archaea; phylum Thermoproteota; class Nitrososphaeria; order Nitrososphaerales; family Nitrosopumilaceae; genus HKST03. The sequence continues at coordinate 8,281 of JAGQHF010000111.1, forward strand.
TGACTCATCTAGGAGACTTGCAGTTCTATGAGGTTCCACTCAACTCTACGACAAAACTAATTGGTCCTACTGCTGTAAGGGAAGCGCTTGACAGAGACCCAGAATTTGCTCAGCTAAAAACCTTATTAAGAAATCCAAGAATTGGTGATAACATTTTGTATCGCGTGGGAGAACATGACATTTACTTTATTCCCGTTTACACAGCCGGAGCCGGGGGTGTAGTTGCCCAACTAGGAACTATTGCAGCAGTTGGTGCTGCATTCACTGGAGAATACTATGTCGGATTGGGAGCTACTCAAGAAGAAGCCTTTGAAGCATATCTGAAAAAAGTATCTGGTGTGGCACCTGCTTCAACTACTGCTAACGCTGAATATATAGAACTAGACAAATTTGACAGAATTGATATCATAAAGTCCGTGTTTAAAGAGGAAAACATTGATGTTTCTGAACCCACATCCATACAGATTCCTCTGTCTTTCAATGAAGGAGCTATATTCTTCTTTACTGAAAATGATAAATCTGAAACTGAGGATTTCCTTAGAAACTTCATTGATGACTTTGTCAAACCTAGAAGTGACAGAGTGTTCATGTGGCAGGAAGAGACTAACCTAAACATAGGCACAATAGTTGTAAAGGATAGCGTACCTGAGATGCACTACGTATCTATTGAAATAGGCACCTGAGTTTGAAAAATACTAAATTGCCTTTTCTCCAAATCATCTTATGCTACTGCTAGTTGACAATGGCTCAATTTACACAAAAAATCTAGCCGAATTTCTAGCTGAAAAAAAAATAAATTTTGAAACAAAGACTCCTGATTTACTTGATTTGGGGTCGCTTTCAAACTATGATGCTATCATTTTATCTGGCCGGAGAAAAAATGAGCAAAAGACAAATCAGGTAAATTCTAAGGTAATCAAACACTCAATTCAAAACAACAAAAAACTACTTGGCATCTGCTATGGCGCAGAAATTCTGGCACTTACACTGGGAGGAACAATACGAAAAATTGACACTCTACAAAAGGGCCATGAAGAGATAGAAATGTTACAAGAAAACATGTTGTGCCATAATAAAATCAAAGTATTTGAGAGCCACAGCTACGAAATATCCAAACTTCCAGCCACACTATCATGTATGGGAAAATCAAAAAATTGCAAATACGAGATAATACAATACTCTGACAAACCGATTTTTGGGACCCAGTTTCATCCAGAGCTGACCAAAGACGGCAATGACCTAATTGAAAAATTCTGTTCTCTCTGATTGATATTAATACTCTGAAAACTGTGTCTACTTTATGGATCAATCAGACCATGAACTATTACTTCCATTGGTTGACGAAGAAAACATCTGCCTTCCATTGCCAATTAATGTTGTGTCCAAA
>JAGQHF010000017.1 GCA_020431985.1 Nitrosarchaeum sp.
AATTTTTTTGGTAGCCCGATAGTCTAGCGGTCAAATAATATTTTAGATCAAGGATTCTGCCCTCTGGATCTCAGGAGTGGATAGGCGGAGACGGCAGTTCGAATCTGCCTCGGGCTACTGGATAAAACTTCTATCTTGATGCTTGTGCGATCCTTTCTAGCTCGTTCTTCTTTTTTACAGAGGGGGCATTCGGATCATTAGATGCTGCTAAAATCAGTTGTTCGGCCATGTGTTCTTCAATTGGTTTAGGGTTAGAAAACGTTGCCTCCTTTATTGCATCTGCAATGAATTTTAGAGCCAAATCAACACGTCGAATTGGGGCAACATCAACCGAAACATGGTAAACAGTGCCACCATAGACAATTCTCGTAGTATCTTCATTTGGAGCTGAAAATTCAACCGCTCTTACTAGAATCTCTACAGGGTTTTGGCCTGTTTTTAAAGAGATTATATCAAAGGCAAGTTTTACCGTATTGATTGCTTTAGTTTTTTTACCAGCCATTCTTCCGGTATTCTTTGCATATTTTTTGCCAAAATGCATGATCTTGTTGCACAATCTTTCTACAATATTTACATCAGCCTTGTTAAATCGTTTCAAAGCAGAACGACCAAAAGTATACGGTAGGATTTGTTTTCGTAAAGATATGGCAGTTTTCAATCCCGGATCTTTAACCTCGATATTTGACATATCCCATTTTCGAAACAATAGCAAATTCTTGGTCTGTGTCAATTTTATCTCCTAGGCTTTTCTTTTTTACCAATCACTAATTCGTGCAATGATGTACCATTTACTTTGAATACTTTGAATCGTACACCAGGAATATCCCCCATTGCGCCTCCTTGTGTAGCACCCATTCCTTGCACATGAACCTCATCATGTTCATCAATAAAGTTCATTGCACCGTCTCTAGGTAAGAAGGCAGTGACAGTTTTACCATTTTTAATTAATTGAACCCTAACACATTTTCTTACTGCAGAGTTAGGTTGTTTTGCAGCAATGCCAACCTTTTCTAACACTATACCTCTTCCTTGAGGAGCACCGCCAAGAGGATCAGCCTTTTTATCAATACCAAGCTTTCTACGTTTGAATGTAGAAACCGCCCATCGTTGTCTTTTTCGTTTCGCGATTAAGACTCTTCCGGCAAATAATCCAAGAGGGGATTTTGTCATCATTACATCTCCAGTGTAGCTTTTTCAGGGCTGTTAATTAAAACGCTAGTAATGTCAAAATATCTCTTTGCTAGGAGCCGTGCCTTTTCAGCATTTCTTCCTTCTCGTCCTACAACTATACCTTTCTTCCTTGGATCCACCATAACTATTGCCTGTTTTGAACCATCTGTTCGTTTATTTATTTTTACTTCAGAAACCAGTTTTGAATTAAGTAAATTAGTCAGAAATTTGGCAGGATCCTCATCGAATTCTACCAGTTCTACATTTTTTTTAACAATATTTTGTAGAGATTTAATGTGTGTACCACCTTTGCCTATAGCTAATCCCATTTTACCAGAATTGACAACAAAAATCACACGGCCTTGTTTTTCATCTTCGACACAATCACGAGCAGTAGCTCCCGTCACATTTTGAAAAAGAGACATCATACGCATTTGATCAGTTGTTAATTTGATGGATTGTGTCATTAGAATTCCTTTTTATCTCCGAAAAAAACTGTCTCATTTAAACTTTCATTTGAGATTACATA
>JAGQHF010000112.1 GCA_020431985.1 Nitrosarchaeum sp.
CTGGTTGGTGGGCAGATGGCTCCATTGATGACTCTTCATTTGTTCAAGGAATCCAATATCTCATCAAAGAAGGAATAATGACAATTCCTCCCACTTCACAAGGTGAAGGCTCTGGTTCTAATGAAATCCCATCATGGATAAAGAACAATGCTGGTTGGTGGGCAGATGGCTCCATTGATGACTCTTCATTTGTTCAAGGAATCCAATATCTCATCAAAGAAGGAATAATGACGATCTCATCCTGATCTTTCCGCAATTTTGTGCAACATTGTATTTACAAATCGCCATTTACGAATTTTCAAAAATCCACAAGTTGTTGTGTAGATTCTTTTGCAAACAATCTATTGATGAATTAATCTAGATTTTTAAATAGAAAAGTCAGAAACAAAGACTGTTTGGGAAAATCACATCTTGTTTTAGCACTGTTTCTGAGTTTAATACTAAGTGTTAATTATTCCTATGGCCATGGTGTTGGAAGTGAAATTTTTCCTCCCATCGATTTCAATGGCAAACCCATAACACTGGAAGTATCTTCTTCTGCAAATAATTCCGATCAAAATAATGATCAACAGATTTCAATTTCTTTAATTGATTTTAACTCAAAAGTTACTCTTAGAGATGTAACATTCTTGATAAGGTCTGAACATGGAGACACGTTTTTGTTTGAAAAAGAATTTCATGCAGACAATGGATTTTTAGTGTTTAATTTCATGTCTGATGATACAGATACAATTCAAATAAACGAGGAAAACAAAAATGATCTACTCGGTTCTCTACTGGGTCTTGAAAGTAGAAAAATTAATGTCATTGGACCAAAACTTGGTCAAGGGGGACTGTACAAATTTGATGTGAAAATACTTACTGCGGATGGATACTCTAACAAACTTGAAGTTCCATTGGTCTTTAATGCCGGCATTTCAATCGCCCAAACAACTAGTCACGGTATAAATGATCCAAACTTTGGTACTCAAAATATTGATGTAATTACTTACTATGATGAAATTAGTGATTTTAGATATGATCCAAACTCAAAAGAAATTACATTTTCAATGCCTTTTGAATGGACACAAGAAAATGTTAATCAAACCTCGGTAGTTCACGAAGAACTTGTAATATCAAAAACCTTTGGTGATCTTCTAGTTTCAGGATTCTCCATGTACATTAATGGAATAAAATTATCCGATGACATTGTAACCATTGATGATTTTTTTTCTGAAGGTAGGGTTGTCCATTTTATCATAAATCAAAAAGAACTCTGGAATATTTTTACAAAATATGAAAATCAAAATGGAATGAATTTTCTCATAAAACCTAACTCTGAACAAACCCAATTAAGTTCTGTAACTGACAATGGACAATTTCGCATACTTGTATCATGGGAGCCTGAAAACCTGAAATCAAATGGTAATGCAAAAATTATTTTTGATGTGACTGATATCTTTTTGAAAAATAGACCTGTGGCGGTAAATTATGATTTTTCAGTATCTCAAAATGAAAGAATCTTACACCGTCAAAGTGGAGTTAGTACAGATTCTAAGGAATCACACAACCTTGCAGAATTTACAATTCCTCCTAATACAACAGGAATCATCCATTTGAATTTTGAGAATCTTGATGGTAACAACCTTGCCAAGACTTCTTTTCCGGTTGTTGTTGACCGCCACACCATTGATGATGGTTTTTCTATTCCGTCTTGGATAAAGAACAATGCCGGTTGGTGGGCTAACAATGAAATCGACGACGCCACGTTCATCAATGGAATTGAGTATTTGACTACCAATAAGATACTTGTCATACCACCAGACAAACAATCTGATACAAATAGTGACAAAATCCCGTCTTGGATAAAGAACAATGCCGGTTGGTGGGCTAACAATGAAATCGACGACGCCACGTTCATCCGAGGTCTTCAATATATGGTGCAGAACGGTATCATACATGTTTGAGCTTGTTCGATAATTGAACCATTTTCTTTAAATTACAAAAAAAGCAATTTTGATCAAGATGTTTAGGCCTCAGGCAATAGTTGAAAAAAAATCCACCTTATTTTCAGTAGTAGTTGTAGGGGTTGTGGCAATTTTAGCAGTTCCTGTAATCGTGCCTCATCTGTTGCACGGATACCATATGATCCACATATTCTTACATGTAGGTGGCATAACCTTGGCTGTATTCATTACAATTCTTGCTACTTTGGCTTATACAAAATTACAAACCAAGAGACTTTTGCTAAGTGCAATTGCATTTGCAACCTTTATTGGAGCGGAAGCTGTATTACTTGTTGATGCAACATGGCCAACACTTTATTACATTGGAGATATGTCTCTCTTGGAATTGGGACATCTTTTGACTTTCAGTACATTAGGATTGCTGGCTTTGGGGGTGTTTAGAAATGACTGAAAGAACATTATTTCTGAAACAAATTATTGAACAAAATCCCGGCATTCAATTTAGACAGATAATGCGTCATTCCGGATTAAAAAATGGAGTTCTTAGTCATTATCTAGGAAAATTGGAAAAACAAGGAATCATCAAAGTAATACGTGGTCCTAGACAAACCCGATTTTATCCACCACAAACTACGGAAGAAGAGTCTAATGTCATCAAGGCATTAAGAAGACAAACTCCTAGAGATTTGTTGTTAGCTCTGATCAGTGAAGATGGCCTGGAGTTTAATCAACTTGTTAACGCAGTCGGAAAATCGCCATCTACTGTTTCCTTATACTTGTCGCAGATAGTATCTGATGGTCTTGTTGACATTAGACTTGAAAATTTGAAGAAGAGATATTATATTAAAGTAAGGCATCTAATTGACAAGCTAATTGAAGACAATAATCCAAATGCAATTGAAAAACCAACTTCTGGATTTGAAGATATTTTCAATTCCTTTTAGCCATTCTAGAATCTTCTTCTTGCTTGGCATATTTGTTGTACTTGTATTTCCGTATGCTAACGCTGACGTTTTCATACCATTCAATGAATATATTGGATTTTACGACTCTCAAGGTGTTTATACCGTTGTGGGAAATGTAAAAAACCAAAATGATTTTGCGCTAATCCCAACCATTGAAGTGTCTGTTTTGGATGATAACATAACAATTACCAAAACATTAAACCATGTGCCAATTCCTTCAATGACCGACATTCCTTTCAAATTAAAATTTCCTGAGGTACATGGTACCGCCCCCATTTTATTAAACGCCTCTATGAATTATATCAAGACAGATAAAGATTCTATATCTATCCAGATACTCTATGACAAAACTTTGATGACTCATGAGGATGGACATGTGACTGGTCGAATGACAAATTTTGGGAATCAAACTATATACAATCCAAAAATATTCGCGATAGTCCATGGATATGAGAGTATATTGGATGTCACTCAAAATATTGACTATATTGAAAAGATTCAACCTGGACAAACGCTGAATTTTACAATGTATCCTGATCCTTCTGTATCAGTTCCAGTACGATACTATTCATGCTTTGCACCAGTTGACACTACGGTAATTCCTATTACTACAAAAAAAAATGGAGGCAATTTTGATTTTAGATATGATTCCGGAGCATGGTACTCTGCAGCTAAATTTGATGAAGAGGGAACCACATTAACAATCAGAGGATACAACAGCTATCCACTAGAGACATACGCAAATTTTGAATTTGCTCCTATTTCAGGAGAAGAAGAGTTTTTTGTCACAGTCAATGATGAACCTATTGAATTTATCCAAAGTATTGATGAGATGGGTCAATGGCATGTTGCATTTAATGTAGAACCACGGTTTCAGGGAACATTAAAAATTACTGGTTTTGAAAAAGGTTTGCCTCCAGAAACTTCTAAAATCCCTCAATGGATAAAAACAAATGCAGAATGGTGGTCATCCAACCAAATATCTGATTCTGAATTTTTGGAGGGAATTGATTTTTTGTTTAAGAAAGGAGTACTATTTGTATCTGGAAAACAGTTAACCGTGGAATCTGAATGGAAGATACCATCATGGATTAAAACTACAGCAGTATGGTGGTCAGAGGATAAAATCTCTGACGATGACTTTCTTAATGCAATTGAAAATCTTGTAGGGCGACACATTATTGTTGTTTAATATTTCTGTATTAGCATTGTGAATAATTTAATTTTGTTCAGAATAATCTTATTATAGAATTTTCATTGAACTTAACTATCTAATGTTTCCATTACGAGATGAGAATCCACACCCTCCAGGATTCAAGCCACGCATAACTCAGGCTTTAATCATAATTAATGTAATTGTATTTCTTATTGAAGTGGCATACACTGGACAGTTTTTTGATTTTACAAATCAAAATGCATTTAATCTATTTTATAATTGGGGTGCTGTTCCAAATTGTATAACAGGTGGAAGTGTACTCAATGTTGATTTTGGTGCAGGACCACTACGAGTTTCATGTCCTGAAGAACCATATGTCTCTCTAGTAAGTTCAATTTTTCTCCATGGTGGTTTGATGCATCTGGGTGGAAACATGTTGTTCTTGTGGATATTTGGAGATAATATTGAACAAAAATTTGGCAGAGCTAAGTATCTTGGCATTTATCTTATGTGGGGAGTCTTATCAGGACTAATTCACATTTATGGTGACATGCACAGTGCTATACCTGCAGTAGGTGCATCAGGTGCCATCTCTGGTGTTCTTGGAGCTTATCTTGTCATTTTTCCACGAGCAAGAATACAAACTTTCATGATGATGGGTTTCTTTTGGAGAATGATGCACATTCAAGCAAGATGGTTTTTGCCATTCTGGTTGATATTCCAAAACCTTCTTCCGTTTTTCATTGGTGGATTTGGTGTCGCGGGAGGCGGCGTTGCATATCTTGCACATATTGGCGGATTTGTAGTTGGCCTTGCCACTGGCTATCTTTACAAAAAAACACATGGATCTGAATTTATGTATGGTACCAGGTATGGTTATCGGCCTGATTACTAATCTTTAACGAATAAATCTACCACGTATCAGATATTTCCTATGCCTTTGATTACAGTATCGATGTACCCAGGACGATCTCAAGAACAAAAAGATGAATATGCAAAAGCAGTCACAAAAGCTGCTGTGGATATTCTCAAGACAAAGGAAAGCCATGTAGTTGTGGTCTTTGAAGATAATCCTAAAGAAAACTGGTTTTTAGCAGGAAAACAATTGTAAAAATCAGTCACAACCCTATTTTTCTATTTTGTACTATCTGTATGTTACAAATAATTTTCTAAACTAAAATCTTTCCTGTCTTTTGGATAACTTGATATCAAATTTCATTATGATAAATTAATCAAGTTTAATCATGCAATTCAACTAACAAACTTACAAAATTATTGGAATGTAGATCATATCTACTTTTATTCACATGATGGTTCTTTTTTAAAAACATGAGATGTATTAGAACCAATTTTAGAAAAACTCCAATTCTTTCTTCTATCAATGCTCTGAAAAAGAAATTTGTTCAAGTTTTTCTGCATTGATGAGATTGACTCATTCATCTTTTAGCATCTTGCTTCAGAAGCAAATTTACCTTGCAAACATACTTGAGAACATAGAATTCCCTTTTAGTATTCCTCGTCACTCCCATATCAGATCAAGGTACTAAAAGTGCTCTAAAATGTACAGTAAACACTCACATAAAATTACATAATAACATCTTGATACATGCGTAAGATATATCAAAAATTTATGTATATTTTTATTATTATCAATTCTTTTTTAGTATATGAAAATAGCACTAGTGCAATTCAAGGCATCAACTAACAAGGAAACAAATCTAAATAAAATAATAGATTACATTGAGACTGCTGCAAACAACAAAGCTGCATTAGTTGCGTTTCCTGAATTTATGATGTTTTACACAAATTCATCTCAGACTCCAAAACAACTTTCCAATATGAGTGAAGATCTAAATGGAAATTTTGTACATATGATTGCAAAAACTGCAAAAGAAAATCATATCCAAGTTGTAGGATCGTTTTATGAAAAAAGTAAGAAAAAAGATCGTGTCTATGACACAGCATTTCTTGTAAACAGTATAGGCAAAGTTATCTCAGTTTATAGAAAAATTCATCTTTATGATGCATTTGGATTTAAAGAATCTAATAAGCTGGTTCCTGGTTCAGAGATTGCCAGACCAGTTAAAACCTCAATTGGCAAAGTTGGAATGATGATTTGCTATGATTTACGATTTCCAGAAATATCACGCTCTCTTGCAATATCTGGTTCTGAAATTTTAGTTGTACCATCAGCATGGGTTAAAGGAAACATGAAGGAAGAGCATTGGATTACAATCAATAAAACACGTGCAATTGAAAATGGTTGTTATGTAATTGCACCTGATCAAGTTGGCAATATTTACTGTGGTAGAAGTCTAATAGTTGATCCGCTTGGAAAAATTTTACTGGATATGAAAAAGAAACAAGGTATTGGCTATGCAAACATTGAACTGAAAACAATTAAAGAAATTAGGAAAACACTACCATTACTAAAAAACAGAAGAGTCGATATATATCCTAACTTATAGATTTAGGCTTTCTTGTATCGCACTTGAAATTGGAACACTGTCTAGTCCATTTTTGTTTTTTTGAATATCTGAAAATTATTAAAGGCCATCCACATGATTCGCAAGACATTTTTGTTGCACGAAGTCTCGCTTTCTGTAAAAGGGGTGAAGATGCCGTACACCCACCATAAAAATTAGAGCAACCCATAAATCGTTTTCCAGTAGTCTTTGATCTAATTACCATCAATTGCCCTATTTTACATTCAGGACATTCAACAAGTCCTTTTTTTGGAGAATTTGTTCCTAAAACCACGTATTTTTTCTCCTTTGCAGACCAAGACAGAAATCCATTTGAGTCTAAATATTGCTTAATTTCTTTTTTGAAGGATATCACATTGGTCTTTGTAGCTTTTACGCTATGTCTGATTACTTTCTTCTCCTGAACAATCTTGAGTCGGATTTTCTTTTGAGACACTTCTTGTGCAGAAATTACTAACACGATTTTTATAGGGAATCTGGTCAGTTACATTTATGGAAAAGGTTTGTGTTCTTGGTGCTGGTAGTACCAAGTATGGTAAATTGGCTGATAGTATTGCTGACATTACCACTCAGGCATCTGTCGCGGCAATTGAAAGCGCCGGAATTGATCCCAAAGAAGTTAAAGCAGCATACATTTCAAACGTATTTGGCGTAGCTGACAAACAAGTACATCTTGGACCGGTACTAATGAGTAATCTTGGTATTTCAGATAAACCCTCGTTATCAATTGAATCAGCTTGTGGAAGCGGTTCAGTATCATTTAGAGAAGCTTACGCAAATGTTGCAGCAGGATTTTATGACTGTCTAGTTGTGACCGGAGTTGAAAAAGTCACTCATACTGGCACAGAATGGACAACTACATACTTTGCTTATTGCTCTGACTTCTTCTATGAGGGCCAAGCTGGTGCTTCATTTCCTGGATTGTTTGCTTCAATGGCAAGAGCATACTTGACTGAGTTTAATGCAACAGAAGAAGACTTTGCAAGAGTTGCAGTTAAGAATCACGAAAATGGTGTACTTAACCCTAAAGCACACTTACAAAGAAAAATTACAATTGATGATGTGATGAATTCTGCTGTAGTTGCAAGCCCACTTAAGCTTTATGATTGCTGCCCATTCTCTGATGGTGCAAGCTCTGTGATTCTTTGCTCTGAAAAATTTGCCAAAGAGCATGGAGGAGATTATGTTGAAGTAATTGGTTCAGGTAGAGGGGGTTCACCTGCTGCCCTTCAAGGACGTGAACATATGACTACAATACCAAGTACAAAAATTGCAGCTGAAGCTGCATACAAAATGGCGGGAATCACACCCAAAGACGTTGACTTTGCGGAAGTACATGACTGTTTTACAATAGCAGAAGTAGTTGATACAGAAGACCTGGGTTTCTTTGAGAAAGGAAAAGGTGTTGAAGCTATACGCGAAGGCAGAACAAAACTAAATTCTGATATTTCAATAAATCCTTCAGGCGGACTAAAATCAAAGGGACATCCAATTGGCGCAACCGGTGTAGGTCAAGTAGTGGAAGTATTTGATCAACTCACAGGAAAAGCAGGTCAAAGAACAGTAAAAGATGCAAAGATTGGCTTAACTCACAACTTTGGCGCAACCGGTGCAAGCTGTGCAGTTCACCTGTTTCAAAGTGTCTAAAATGTCGGTTAAAGAGCAACTGATCGCAAAGGCAAAAGAAGGCAAAGTTCTTGCTCACAAGTGTACCAAATGTGGACATCTACATTTATCAACAGTGTATTTTTGCCAAAAATGCGGTAGCAAGGGGTTTGAAGATGCAGTACTAGAAGGCGTAGGCACGGTTGCAACTTATACCATAATAACCGTCCCACCTGCAGGCTTTGAGAAATACACTCCCTATGCTTTTGTTGTTTTACAATTAGATAAATCGGAACTGCGAATCTCTGGATTCATGGGTGGAATTGCAACTCCAGCTGATCTTCCAGTCGGCACCAGAGCCAAAATAACAGGCTTTGATGAACGTGGAATCTTAATGGAAAAACAGTAAAATTATTTGCTTGAATTATTAAAAAAATTCAAAATCGATTCTTAATAATTTTAAATCTTGCTTTCTCTTGTGTCTGTAGAAGTAACATGTGGTAAATGTGGCGAAAAGATCACAAATATGAAAATGCTGAAATCATTAAAAGATGTGATGAATCCTTATGGAGGTAAGTGTCCATCTTGTGGTCA
>JAGQHF010000113.1 GCA_020431985.1 Nitrosarchaeum sp.
CCAATGATCGAGTCGGCAACTGACAAGCAATCATGCCCTTAATCTGATTGAACATGTTTTTAATTACTGGTGATAATCTGAACATTTTTTAGAATTTTTCGTGACCATAGTTATCTTTTAGACAAGTCTCAATGGTTTATGAGCCAAACAGTAAATTATGAAAATCTGTTGCAGCGATTATTTGATCTGGATGAACATATACGATTTGCCGCAGTTGCAAATATGCAAGGCAATGTGGTTGCTTCTGTTGCAAGAGACAACGTTGACCTTTATCTGTCACCAAGCGAAACCCAGGAGACAATCCAACACGCAATATCTGCATGGAAGTCAAGAATGAAACATTATGACAAGATAGGGTTGGGATTGTACACTCTTGCGGTTTATGAAAAACTGCGTAGAATGACTGCCCCGCTTCCAAGTGGAAACTTGCTGCTTGTGACTATAGACAACATGGGGGGCCAAAAACAAATCGTTGATAAGATCCTAAACGAAGTAAGGTTTCTGGATTATACAGTATCATAGAAAGTACTACTTTTCTGGAATCCAAATGTCAGTGCAGGAATCTCTTACACTATGGAAATTTCTTTAGTGTTGATGCATAGCTTGCAAATCTGTGGTTTTTGGGTTTGACCCGTATTTGCTGGTATTTTGATAATGGTTTTCCTGCTGCACCGTTTAGGCCTAGTGGTCCTTTTACGTATTCTTTGTGTTCTGCCCATCCCAATACCTCGTCACCTGGATAATAGTAATTCACAATTTTTTTTGAAATCATCTTATCCAGTATTTTTTGGTATTTTTTTGATGACGGAACATCGTTTGTGATTGATGCACCAAAAAGGTAGGCACTCTCAATAATGCCCTGATTTTCTTTCTTGCGTGCAAGATACTCTGCAGTACTTAGAATTACCTGAGAGCCCAACGAGTGACCAATTAAGCGGATTTTTGTATTGGGGCTCTGTCCTTTAAAGTCCTGTATGAACAAGGCAAGGTTTCGACCGTTTTTTATCGCAATTTTTTGTCCTGCTGCAAGTGCACGGCTTGCATATTTCCTCAAGTGAGCTCCTTTGGTGTTAGAGTCGTAACTGTATCCGATGACAGGATATTTGTAACCTAATTGCCTGAGCCGCTTTTTTGCAATCTCTGCCTTTACAACTGCTCCCGCCTTGTTGTTTCTCAAACCATGTATCATTATGGTTAGTTCATTCGCACCGACAATCTTTGCAAATTCTTGTTTGGGGTACAAAAAATACCTGTTGCTCTTTACCGTGGACCCGTCAGTAAGATCATAGTATCCTCTGGTGGATATTCTTGGTATTGGGTTCATTTTATTGCGGACCCAGTTGTTTTTTGTACTTGTCAATGTCTTCTTTTTCCACTCTGGCAAACAGGGGGCTGATTTGTCCTATTTTGTGACCAGGCTTTAACAAAAGTTCTGAAGCATCATTCCATTTACTCTCCTTGAC
>JAGQHF010000018.1 GCA_020431985.1 Nitrosarchaeum sp.
CTTTAGGAGAAATAAAAAATAAATATGAAATAATTCGTTCTTTGAAGACTAAGATATATGAATTAGATGAGATAGAAAAATTTGAAAAGAAAAAAAATGATGCTATCTGGAATAAAATTAAAGCAGATATGAAACCAAGCAGAAAATATGTTTATGTTATTGTTGCTGCAACACTTGCGATTCCCACATCCCTGTTTGCAGCTGACAATTTTGTAGGTTCATCATCAGTCAATTACTTGCTTGTATTCATAACAGGATTTTCAATATACCGAATTCAAAACATCAAAGATATTTTCAAATAATGTATTTTAAAAAATTAAATTGATTTCACATCCAAATTACATGATTTTCAACTATATCTATCTAAATTTTCCAATCTTTTCAGACTTGGTATCATTTTTGAAGAAAACAAGGATTTATCCAAAATCACGTATAAAATCTCAGAATTTGCGCCATTTTTATCCCCAAAATGGTGGTGTCCCCGTGGACCCACTAGAACCCTTTACTTCAAGGGTTCATAAACAAATAATGTTCTTTATTTCGGAATTTAATCAAAGCTGTTTTGTGACCTAATGATGTGAGAATTCATATTGTGTAGAACAAACAACAAAATGATGCAATTTCTAAACATCTTGGTTGCATACGACTCTTCAGGTTTTTCAAACCGAGCTTTTAACAGTGCCTTAGATCTTGCTGAGGCAAGTAAAAGCAAGATAACAATTGCTACTGTAGTTACTGGTGTATATCAACCCTCAATGGGATTTACAATGAAATATAGTGAAAGCATGATGGCTCAACATAGAAAATTAATTAAGAGTATATTTGAACGACTAGAATTGATGGCAAACAAAAAAGACGTGAAACTTTCGTTGAAAATATTACAGAACCCGTCTGTATCTAAGGCCATAGTAAACCATGCAAATTCTCAAAAATATGATGTAATTGTTATTGGCTCACATGGAAGGACAGGATTTAAGAAACTTATTCTGGGAAGCGTCGCTAACGAGGTAGCTCATAGGGTAAATATTCCAGTTATGGTGGTAAAGTAGTATGACAATTACAAAAATTCTTGTCCCAATTGACGGTTCTTCATTTTCAGTCAAAGCGTTTAATGCGGCAATTGATATTGCAAAAAAACATAACGCAAAATTAAGCATTCTTACTTGCCTAGAAAAAGACAATCTTGGTGCTTGGTATGTTGACAAGAGGATAAATAAACAAATAATTCAGAATGCCAAGAAACTCGCTTTAGGATATCTTGAAAAATTGGAAACAAGAGCAAAAAAATCTAACATAGCAGTTTCTGTAAATGTTGTTGAAGCAAAATCTATTTCACAACAGATTATAGCCTTTGCAAACACTAAGAAGGTTGACTTGATTGTTATTGGTTCACATGGACGCACAGGATTCAAAGAATTCCTGCTGGGAAGTGTAACGAATACGGTAAGTCAATCGGCCAAATGTCCTGTTCTTATTGTCAAATAATTTAATGAAGAACAAAATTTACTAAATGAAAATTATTTTTTATAAAATTCATGCTTGCCAATTAATCAAATATTCTATTTTAGTGCAAATTATGAGGAATACTTATGAATCATTAGCAATTTGTGCGATCATTGTTCTTTATGGGTTGGCTGGGATTGATGCTTGTGGGTTTTGGTATTATTGCGACAGTGACACTATCTGAGTGTGCATATGGTCAAGCAGACAGCGTATACACAAATGAGCAAATCACTCTATCCGATGACTTGAAAAACAATCCTGTAGCTCAAGACATTCTAAGAAAAATAGAGCAGACAAAAAAATGGATTGAGGAACTAGAGCAACGAGAATATGAAGATCTTGAAAAACAAAAGGAATTGGAAGAGAAAAGAAATGAGGCTCTGACAAAGCTAAATCAGGATCTTGCAGACTGGGAAAAACTCTGGGAATACTATTCTCCAAGGAATTCTTTTGCGAGGTTTGTTGAGAATGTATCTGATCCGCAAACACAAGATGTTTTTTGGGATCAGTTTGAGTTTAAGGAACAAAAAGTAAAGGCTGGACGGGATGCTCTAAAACAGGTTGTTGCAAACGGAGGTTCACTGCATGATGCCAGGCAGGCCTATCTTATAGCTGCAGAAACAAAAAGAATAGAATTGATAGAGGCAAACTCACAATTTAATGTACGACACAATTTGGCGTACTATAACCAACAGATACTTTTTGATAGAGAAGGCCAGTTCATAGACTCTCCAATAACTGGCGAGCAGCTAAGAAAATATTATGAAGATTTCAGAACCAATCCTGCATATCTTGCAGCCAATCCAGATGACGCAGTGTCTTGGGAGGAACTGGGAAAAACAAACCCAAAAACTGAATGCATGGAAGGAGAGATAGTTGTGTATCGTTTCCATGCAAACGACTATGTTTGTGTTACAATATCTACTGCAGAACTGTGGATACGACACGGGATGGGAGAAATTACTGGTATTTCTAACGATGTTGCAACATCTCGATATGAACAGTCTGTTTCCCCAATCACAAGATGTGATGATGGTCTTGTAGTTGTGTTTGTACTTGAATCAAAAAAATACTCGTGTATTATTGAAGATACTGCAAATACATGGGTTCAGGACGGGATAGCAGAATTTCACGATCCTGAAGATTACATCCTAGAAAGCATTGAGAGAAAAGATGCATTTGTAAAGATAGGCGAGATAAATCAGCAAATACGTGATATGGAAAAACAACATGAAAACCGAAAACTAGAGCTAAAGCAGAGATACGACGTAAAATATGATGAAATACAACAAGAGGCAAAGGCCTCTGAGGAGACAACCATAAAGAGATTCAATGATGGAAATATGTCAAAAGAAGAAATGAGCAAAAAAATCATTGACATAAGGGAAGACTTGGAATCCGACAAAGAAAAGATCCTTCGTGACAAGGTAAATGACACCAAGATGCTTGAAAGAGAACATGAAAAAAGGATGAGCGATTTTGCAAATGACTATGAATTTAATCCCTACATACAAGTAACAATGAATTCTGGCAGAACAGGATATGAGGCAACACTAAGGGAATAGTTTTCCAGATTTACATCTATTCTCTACGATTCCATCTTGATTTTAGCTTTCATTCACTTGTGATCTTACTAAATTCTAATCAAAAATAGGCTAAACCACCAAATGTTGAATTGAATCAAAAAGTGGTAAATGGAAATAAGAAATTCAACTATGCTTTTAATTATATAGTCTGACTTTGATAAATAAAATGCACTATTATCAGAGAAATCTTATCATAATTTCTGTATTAGTAGGATTAGCCTTGTCTTCAATAATTGTTGTTGATGCGTCTGGAGCATTACGAGATTCAAGGAAATCCATGCATGTAAATCAGGTAAATGAGTATACAAACTATATTCATTTTCAACCCGAATGGAACAGTCATCCGAGAAATCTAATAATTGATACCACAACATCTTGGGAGCGTCATATCTTACCTGGAGAAGAGAAATCTGATATTTCTAAACATGGAGCAAAACATAGGCAAAATACTTTACAATATGTTAATGGCAAACCAGTTGTTATAGTTCAGTTTGATTATATGGACTGTCAATCCCAATGGATTCATTATACAAAATCAGGATTAGATTTTCTAGTGAATAATCTAGAACAACATAATCAAAATAAACAAATTTCTAACAAAGCATACTCAGATGAGCTTCAACAGCTAAAACTTAGAGACGGATTTGCTCAATTTATCCCAATCTGTACTTCAAAGAATTCCACAAGCTATGATTATAGAGTTTCTATAAATGATGATACTGTTGGTTTTGATGTGTATTTTGTTTCTTCATTAGTACAGCAGTGGAATTATTTCTTATTTCCAGACCATTTTGAACACTACTCAGACGAAGGATGTTTTGGTCACAATTTTCAAAAATTTACTGGCTCTTGCAGTAATGTAACAAATACAGGAGGTTTGCTAATTGTAATCCAGGACGAACTATCCAGACCAGTTTCAAAAATTACTGTTAATATGTTTGAACAATAATCAACATGAATCAAAAATACAATCTCTTGTATTGTTTTTGTAAACTGAATCATTGAAATCTTACCATCACAGACAGACTAAGAAATGCAACAATAAAAGATAGATGTACTTTCAGATATCATTGAATGAATGCTGGATTACAGTAGCTGGAATCAAAATAAGATATCTTGAATCTGGCAAAGGAAAGGATAAACATGTTTTATTTATTCATGGACTTGGCTCAGCTGCAGACAGATGGCTGAATATTCCAGACAAACTTTCCAATTTTCATTGTATTGCTATTGATTTACCGGGATTTGGGGAAAGCGACAAACTTCGTGATATCAATTATACCATTGCTCATTTTGGAAAGATCATCATTTGTTTTTAAAGGAGATTTCACTTCAAAACGAGAAAATAAGTCTAATTGGACATTCTTTGGGAGGATACATAGCATCAGAAATTACAATTCAACATCAAGACAAAATAAGAAAACTTGTTTTAATTGATTCTTCTGGAATGCTGAAAAAACCTACTAAAATCCTTGAAGAATATCTTCATACAGCAATGAATCCTACACATGACAAGGTAAGAAAAGCTTTTGAAAAAATGGTTGCTGATCCTAAAAGAGTTCCCACACAATTGGTAGAGGGATTCATTCACCGAATAAATATGCCAAATGCCAAACATTCGTTTGAATCCACGCTGATAAATAGCACTACAACTCAAATTGGAATACCTAGATTAAGAAAAATTAATCCTATTCCTACTTTAATAATTTGGGGCATTCATGATAATGTAATTCCACTTGAACACTCAAAACTATTCACTGAGGCCATAGATAATTCTAGATTGGAAATAATTGAGGATGCAGGACATGCCCCTTTTGCCGAAAAACCTGATCAAGTGCTTGAGTTACTGAGAAGTTTTCTTAACTGATATAATCTCCTGATTCTTTTTGAAACCAAGCATCAGAAGTATCAACAATCTCTCCATGATGGCAATGCAAAACAGTAATTATGTAAAATTTTCTAGTATAATTGGAAGATGGTCTCATTTGAAGAAGAAATGCTTGATGTGATGAACAAATCTGCTCTTGCACTATTACTGTCCGTTGGCCATCGAACTAAGCTATTTGATACAATGTCAAAACTTGAACCTTCAACTAGCCAGGATATTGCAAATACTGCCAATCTTAATGAAAGATACGTCAGAGAATGGCTAGGAGGATTGGTAACATCCAAAGTGATAGACTATGAGCCTAATTCCCAAAAATACTCTTTATCTAAAGAAAAGGCAGAATTTTTAACAAGAGAAGGAACCTACAATTATGCATCTTCTATGCAATGGATTCCAGCATTAGCTTATGTTGAAGATCATATTGTTGATTGTTTTAAACAAGGGGGCGGTGTCCCATACGAATTATTCAAGAGATTTCATACAGTCATGGCAGAAGAAAGTAGTCAAACTGTACTTGGGGCATTAGTTGAAAACATCCTCCCAATTGTCCCTCAAATTTCAGAAAAGCTGAATTCTGGCATCAAAGTGCTAGATGTTGGATGTGGAAGTGGTAGAGCAATTAACCTAATGGCAAAATCATATCCAAATTCTCAGTTTGTTGGGTATGATTTTTCTGCTGAGGCAATAGAAAATGCCACAAACGAAGCAAAGAATCTAGGACTAACAAACGCTTCATTTGAGAAACAAGATGTGTCAAAAATTAACAAGGAAAAATTCTTTGACATAATCACTGCCTTTGATTCCATTCACGATCAGGCAGAACCTGAAAAGGTTCTTGAAAATGTCCGAAGATCACTAAAGTCTACTGGGACATTTCTGATGCAAGATATTCGTGCATCTTCTAAACTTGAAAACAACATGGACCATTCATTGGCACCTTATCTCTATACTGTTTCTTGTCTTCATTGCATGACTGTCTCGCTAGCTCAAAAGGGAAAGGGATTAGGTGCAATGTGGGGAAAAGAACTTGCAGTTACAATGCTAAAAGAAGCGGGATTTTCAAGTGTAGAAGTAAAAGAACTACCTCATGATCCTATCAATTATTACTATCTAGCAAAACCTTAGGTTCTATTCTTTTGGAATCTTGTGAATATCTTATCCTTTTTCAAGTTGAACCTGATAACCTAGTTTTCTTATCTTTGGATTCGCTCAATTCAAGATCATATACGCGTATTATTCCAGCAAGTGAAACAATTCCGAATATTCTCTTTGAATGAGAGTCAACCACGGGTAATTCGTTTGTATTGTTAGTTGACATTTTCTTCATTGCATCATAAAGAGATTCATCTAGAGTAGTAACACCAATTGATTTGACCAGTGACGCTGTATTTGAATTCTTATTTAGATTATTTTTGTTTATTGCTCCTACAAACTTTTGCTCTTCTGTGATAAGAATATTCTCTGTTCCATAATTTGCTATCTTCCTAGATATCTCCTCAAGTGATGAAGTAATTGACATTGATGGATAATTGGTATCCATGGCATCTTTCACCAGCAATTCTTTTAGTAATGGTATCTGGTAATCTTTCTTGTGTGCTGGAGACTGTGATCTGTCTGTCACCTGACTCTTGTATATTGTTGTATCTAACTTCATGATTGAATATGTTATAACTACAGATACAATCATTGCAGGAAGGATAGTATATCCTCGTGTCATTTCACTTCCAATGACTATTGTGGATAAGGGTGATTTTGAAACTCCTCCAAAAAATGCCACCATCCCTATGATTGCCACTGTACTGACATCTACTGATTCAAACATTCCAATATCGTGAAAACCCGTAGCGACAAACGCTCCCAAAAAACCACCTATTACCAGGCCGGGTCCAAATATTCCCGCACTACCTCCAGAACCTATAGAAAAAGAAGTGGTGAGGATCTTGAGTAATGCTATCACCAAAAGCATCCATAATGGAAAAAATGTAGGATCATTGAAAATTCCAATCTGCAACCAACCATATCCTGTGCCCAGTACATGAGGTACAAACATGGCAATAATGCCAACAATCGCGCCACCAATTGCTGGTTTAATGAAATTTGGAAGTTTCAATCTCTGAAAAAGGGCTTGTATCTTGTAGAAACAATTTACATATGCCACACCACCGGCAGCACAAACCAAACCTAATAATGCATACAAAATGAGAGAAGAAGGTTCATCAAAAACTATGGCATTCTGTGAAATATCAAATATTGGTGACCATCCAAAAAATGTTCCAAAAATTGTGAAACCTGTGACAGCGGCTATGAGGGAAGGAAGCAGTGCCTACACTTCAAAGTCCCTCTTGTAAAAAATTTCAGTGCTAAACAATGCAGCACCCAGAGGAGCCTTGAAAATACTTCCGATTCCAGCACCTAATCCTGCTGCAACAGCAATTCGTTGTTCTCTTTCATCAAATTTAAAAAACTTGGCCAAAAATGAGCTGATACCAGCTGATATCTGAGCAGTAGGGCCCTCTCTACCTCCACTTCCTCCACTGCCGATAGTTATGGCCGATGTTACCGCCTTTATGAAGGGGATCCGTAGTCTAATTTTTCCATTTTTATTATGAAAAGCATCTATTACCGCATCTGTTCCATGTCCTTGTGATTCTGGTGCAAATTTTGTTGATATTAACCCAACAACAAGTCCACCCATTCCCGTTATGATTGGAAACATCCATCTGTTTTCCATGAAGATGGTGTATGATTCCTCTGTCTCTGTGCCTGAAGCAGGTGGCAAAAACCCAGTCATTGAACCTAAAAAAATTTGGGAAACATTTTGAACTAGAAGAAAAAACAAGATAGAGCCCAATCCTGCAATAGAGCCCATGAATAATCCAAATATGGTCCATTTTTTTAAATAAGAAAATTCTAAAAATTTCCATCTTTCAATATTGAAAATATCCATAATCATTTTTTCAATACTGACACGATTTTAAAATAACGATTGTTTCGATTTCAATATCGGAATGTTTCTCTTGAGTAACTAGTAAATCCTTTCTAGCTAATTTTAAATCTAGTACGATCAATAATCTTGAATCAAAATTCTAAATCATCTTTTTTTAATTGTGCTAAAATTTGAATGCATAATTGTGGGATAATCTGAGTACATTCCTTTATTCTTAATTCAATGCAGAAATCCACACAACTATTATTTTTTTAAATTAACATATAAGCTCTCATAATGACTTTAAGCTCTGTTTGTTAAAATGCACTATTAAGAGCAATATTGCATTGCTAATAATGTTAGAGTCAATTTCTGATCCATTTTCTAAATATGCTACTTTTGGTTCATATCCAATTGATGATAAACTACACTTGCAATTTCCCAAAACTAACTTATCTCTAAAAAAAGAATCTTCTGATCGATATTCCTACCATAGAATCTCTGCCGCCTCTGAACAAAAACAGGTGCTTGACATGGGTTCAAAAATTAAATTGCATGTTTGTCCTGTACTTCCACTGAATTTGCCTGAACACAAAACATCCCTTCTGTATTTAGATATCTCGACTCCGTTATCCGTAGGAAAAGGGATGACATCAAAAATAACTTTACAATATCCTGTTGAGATTGGAGTTTTTGTTGAATGCAACAGTGAATATGATCTAATTGATTGTTTTTCATGTGACCCCCTGTTGTCAAGATTTGCACTTTATGGTTCTCCAACTGACGGCTATTTTTGTAAATATGCTTTTGTAGAATTTGCGGATGATAATATTGATAATTATTGTTTTGCCAAAATGGACGTTCATATAATTAACAATACTAACACTCCTGCAAAAATCAGTAAAGTTATTTTTGATGCATCACAACAAGATGTTTTTTATTCAGAAGATGGAGTTTTCGTGGAGTCCTTAAACATGGTGATTGAATCAAAAAACAAGGCAACAATAAATTGTGAATCTTTCACAAAAGATTGCAGTAAATCAATTAAACTTCAAGCAAAAGAATCCGAATTTTTTGTCATGACAGAGGGATATGACTAGTGTTTGAATTTTTAGACAGTATTTACACATTTGAAATATTGGGTAATTCCTTTGGACTAAGCATGATAGTTACTTCCATCATGTTTATTGTAGCTGGCTTCATTGTTGCAGGAGTTGTTAAAACTATTTTTGCAAAAAAATTTACCCCTAGTCTGTCAGAACATACATCAAAAAATGTTGGAAAATTACTCTACTACGGTATAATCGTGCTTACTTTTCTGATAGTTGTTACCTCTGCTGGCGTTGATCTAAGTGGATTACTTGTTGCAGGAGGTATATTTGGTGTGGTTATAGGATTTGCAACTCAATCTGTGGTATCTAATTTGTTCTCTGGTCTATTTTTGATGATTGAAAAACCTCTGAAACAAGGAGATACTGTTGAGATTCCTGAAATGGATGTTCTCGGAACTGTTCTTGACATAACCATGTTTTCTACCATTCTTAGAAAATTCGATGGAACCACAATGAGAATACCTAATGATAAGGTCTTTACATCCAGAATACGTGGATTTAATCCAACACAAGCACGGCGAACTTCTGTTTCTGTAGGTATTTCATATTCATCAAATACAAAAAATGCAATTAAAACCATTAAACATGCAATTAAACATAATTTAGAATATGTTCTTCAAAAACCCGAGCCTGAAATACACGTAACTGATCTTGCAGATAGCAGTGTCAATCTTGAGATAATGATGTGGTATCATCGTGAACATTGGGGGAAGATATATCCACAGTTGAGAGATGTGATAAAATCTTCATTAGATGCTAATGGAATTGAGATCCCGTTTCCACAACGTGTTGTCAAAATTCACAATAACTGAATAATGAAATACATTTTGAAACTTTTCTTTGCAATGTGCAATACATAATACAAAGTGTACATCACCATAACTGATGACATTAAAAATTATGTCTGGCATAGTTCTTCCTTCAAAACAGAATGGGTATGTAGAAGTTATGTTTGATGATCATTCAATTCAACATGATTCTGATGCAAATGTGGTAGAAAAGAAAACTATAGGACCAGAAGGAGATTTTAAAAAGGTTCCAGCAAAAATTGTATCCTTACGGCAAATTAAAGTGCAAGTTACTACGGCTCCTGCGGTTGGAGGGCCTAGTTCCTTAGAAAAATTCAAAATTGGAGATTACATTAACAAGCAGAGATTGAAAATCACATGGTCTGCTGATCTTGGTAAAATAGAAGAAATATCCTACATGGTTATAGGCGAAGTCTAACGTCCAAACTAATAAGGTTTCAAACAAGTATTGATTAAAATTAGTTCTGTAATTACAATAAAAGAAAAAAAATGACTAATGACTGTGACCACAGCCGCATGAATGGCCTTCTTCATGTCCGTGAGATTCTTTTGGTGCACATCTAGAACATTTGTCTGAACCCATTGGGGAAAAGAAACTAATTCCACATGATACACATTTCATATTTGCCATGGTGTAAACCAACACTTACTATATTTAATCAATTGCGATTTTGCTCTACTTACGATATGGGGAACACAAAGACTATTGTATTTTTTGTCGTTCGTACTTCTAGTCTCTTCTTTATAACATCATGAAACAATTTGGTTACTACTGTTTGCAGGTATAAGGACCATTTTGCATTGAGGTCATGTTTAATTTTGAAGGTGTATGCCTTGTTGTCGTGGACAATGTCGTGCTGCATCATGATACATGAAGCCATGTTCGAATGATGTCTACAAAATCTCTAACCGTATACTTTCCCTTCATAAAATTCAGTATATCTGAAAAAGTGTCCTCTTCAACAGCCTCTGCAAGATGAATAATCTCTTTCTCATCCATCTTGTCAAGACAGTATTTTACAAATGGTTTTGTCATTGGCAACAATCCTACTTTTCTCTCGTATTTTTCCCACAGAATGTGGTTTGATAGTACTTTGGAAACGAGAGCATTTACATTCATACCCTCAAGTTCTGCATCTTTTTTTATTTCATCTAAGAGATCTATATCTAGTCGAAACGATATAGTCTGACTTTTCTTCTTATCCTCACTCATGACTATCAAATGTGCTATGGTGATTTGATTAATAAGCTGTATTCTGAGGCTAATAACACAATGTATGACATTGTCTTGCTACCACTATATCTATCAGAATAACAAATTACAATCATGAAAACAATGGAGGCGATAATGGGAATATAATTTACGAATCAGTACCATTCAATTTTCTTTTTTTCTGATTTGTAGATTATGACAGTGACATGATTTTTAATCTAGTTTTTCCAGCATTATACAATTCATTCTTAGATGCAAACCAAGTTTGCCAAACATTACCTCTTACGGAGACTAGTTATGGCACAGACGTGTAATGGATTGTGTGAGCGGTTAAAGTCGCCTTCGGTGAAAAATAAATTACGATACAAGTCGGGCCAGAAAAGATGTTCGCTCTGTGCCGAATACTTTCTTACAGATGCTCCTAGGTGTCCATGTTGTACCACACGTCTAAGAACTGGACCCAGAACAAAAAGACGTTCACGTATACAGGCTTGATTTTTTCCTATTTAACACAATCAAAATAACTCCATCCTACTGTGGATGGTCTCAAATTTTGCGAGAAAGGAACTATAATCGAACTATAAGTAACAATGTTCCCAGATGTTTAATTATGATAAATGAAGTGATCCTGTAGTTTGGTCAATTTACAAAGCATAAACAATTGGCGGGAAGAAAATACATTGAATCTTTGTAATTTTGATTTCAATGATAAATACTAGAATGGATAAACATCATGGATTCTATATCTCAAGTTAAACAAACGCACAAGGTACTTGATGTACAAAATATCTCAAAAATCTACCAGACAGCTGCAGGAAAAGTGGTTGCCCTGAAAAATGTCAGTTTTTCGGTACCGAAAAGTCAGTTTGTATCCATTGTGGGACCGTCAGGAAGTGGCAAATCTACTCTTTTAAACATGATTGGGGCATTAGATAAACCCACTCGAGGTACGGTGTTGATGGATGGAATTGATCTTTTTGGTTTATCTGACAATCAAATTGCAAGGATTCGTAATAACAAAATTGGTTTTGTGTTTCAATCGTTTAATCTGATTAACAGATCTTCGGTTCAAAAAAACATAGAAATGCCTGGAATTATTTCTGGAATGGATAGTTACATAAGAACCAGACGTTCCTTAAGTATTCTCAAAACACTCGGCATTCTTAAAAAAGCAAATCATAAACCAAATAACCTTAGTGGTGGAGAACAGCAACGTGTAGCAATAGGAAGAGCCTTGATCAACAACCCCTCAATTATTTTGGCAGATGAGCCAACTGGTAACTTAGACACATCTACTGGAGAAGAAATTTTCCAACTTTTGTCACAATTAACAAGAAGATATCTGCGGACTGTCGTGATGATTACACACAACGTTGATTTGGCAAAAAGAACCGATCGCTCAATATACATGAAAGATGGAATAATTGAAAAAGATGTCAATAACTAAAATCATATCTCACACCTTTGCATTAAGATTCCTAACAATAGCTCTGTTTTTCATCATACTTTCTTCTTTTCCGTCAAATTTTGTTCATGCACAAACACGAGACTGTCTTTCAACAACAAACACAAGGGTCGATGCCGACTATAATGGCCCTGTTTTCTTGGATGCATACTGGACAGATAGAAGTGAATCCAGCATTGATATGCTAAATCCAATGGAACTAGAGGTAGGACCTGGAGAGGGGCCTGCCACACTTGCTGTTGTGTTTGTAAATCGTTCTCCTCTAGAGCTGTATGCTATTACAGGATATCTGCGACTCCCAACAGGATTTGAACCTGGAGGCACCAGTGCAGAACCTGAAGCTAAATCATACTTTTCATCCACCTTTAGTAGGAATACTGCAGATGTATCACAGGCCAGTTACTTTGACAAGCTAATTGAAGGTGATGTATTCACTATGTACTTTGATGTTGATATCACAGACGAAGCGAAAGTCGGTTCTTATCTAAGCTCAGCAATTTTAGATTACTCTACCAACCAACATGTCCGAAGCTGCAAATCTGCTCTTCTAGACGTGCCATTTATCTTACCTGGTAAGGTTATCTTGGATCTAAGCACCGACAACAAACCACTGACCCCAAAGATTCCTAATTCCATTGACTTTGTAGTTTCCAATAAGGGAAGCTCTCCTGCAACCGGCACAATTTTAACCATATTGAATATTGGCGATGACAATAGTCGTTCATCAAGGGACAGTGCCAGTTCTACTGTCACATTGGAATCATCTGACACTGAGTTGGTAAATCTAGGCAACAATACATTTAACATTGGAACTATCCCATCTAATGGTTCCACTAAGATCTCCACCACAATTTTCCCGGAAGCATCTTCTGCATCATCTGTCCAAAACATCAGTATACAGATCACATATGGTAATGCCTATGGATACAGGCAAACAGAATTACTGACTACTGGTCTTGTAGTTTCACCAAAACCATCCGAATCTCCAATAATTGTGTCAGTAGATACAAAACATGAACAACCAGTGGTTACTGCAGGAATTGTCGAAAACATAATGTTTCAAGTAATAAACAACGGTGAAGATGAAATCACAGATCTATTGCTTACTTTATCCGGAGAAACCACTGAAATGAAAATTATGGGCAAATCAAAATGGATGATACCCTCGCTCCCTGTTGGTGAGACATATGAGTTCACTACTGATGTGTTTGCATCAACCAGCTTAATCAATAACCCTAGCTCCTTTAACATGAATCTTGATTATATTTCTGATGGCGAATCAAGCGTAGATACTGCTAATGTGGGAGTCTTTATTTCCGGTAGCATAGAATTGACACTATATGATGTCCAAGTTAATAGTATTGGAGGTAAGTTACATTTGGTTGGAAATGTTCTTAATCAAGGAAGTACAACTGGAAAATTTGCTAACATAGAATTACTGTCACTTGCTGGTATTGCTGATGTTTCAGAGATATCCCCTCAATATTTGGGAGATCTTACCGACGATTCATCCATTCCATTTAGTATACCACTGCCTGTAATTTCTCTCCCAGAAGGGAAACATCCATTTTCTGTCAAAGTAACATATGCCGACGATCTTCGAAATTTTCATGAAGTAGTATTTGATGATGTCGTAAATATTTCTCAAATTAAAGAACAGAGGTCATTTAATGAACGAGGCAGTCAGGATTCACCTGTACCTGTAGAGATTATCTTGGCAATAATTACATGCATTGCTGTGGCTTCTATTGTAACAGTGAAAATTAGAAAGAATCGCAGTAAGATGAATTCCAGTAATGACGATCTCGATTTTCTCTTAGATGACTCAGAGAGATCGAAAAATTGAATCCTAGAGAAATTCTGTTACTATCTTTTTCTGCATTAAATGAACGAAAGGTTAGAACATTACTAACTGTATTGATGGTTGTAGTGGGAAGTAGCTTGATGGTAGTACTCAACGGGTTAAGTGCAGGACAATCTCAATTCATTGAGGATCAGCTGAATCAACTAGCAGACAATGTATTAACCGTAACTCCTGGTCAGCGTTCTTTTAGAAGCGTTGACACAACGCCTTCAATTGTATTTAACAGTGCAGTTGTAAATAAAATAAATTCACTTCCATCAGTAATGGATGTAATTCCAAGATATTCTGGTACTGTAGATCTTAATTCACAGGCAAGAATACTACGTACCTCGGTATTGGCAATGAATCCTGATGATGTTTACGTTAGTGTCCCTGGACTTGAAATGGAGGCCGGTTCTATCATAAAACCTAATGATCCTTCAGCTGTTCTAGTTGGCCAAAGCGTAGCTTATCCAGACGGTGCTACTTTTCCTATTGTCACATTGGGACAATCTTTGAAACTCACATTCACATATGTTGATGATAAAGGTGAACAGCAAACCGATTCCAGAACGTTTGTAGTGTCTGGGATATTAAAGGAATCAGGAGATCGTACTTTAGATCGTTCAGTCATCATAAATGAAAACGTTGGAAATACATTTTTAAAAAAATCGGGAAAATTTGATAGTCTTCTAGTATCTTTACAATCTTCAGAATTGATTCCTCAAGCAGAAGAGAACCTGCAAGAACTTTTTGGCTCATCAATAGGAATTTCCAGTCTCCAGTCAAGGCTGCAATTTAGGCAACAATTCACTGAAGGCAATAATGCATTCATTCAAAGCATTGGAGTAATTGCCTTAGTTGTGGGTGCCGTGGGGATTATCACCACTTTATACACATCAGTTACCGAAAGAATCAAAGAAATTGGTACAATGAAAGCTATAGGTGCTCCAAACAGTACCATTCTCATGCTGTTTTTAATGGAGGCACTGTTAATTGGCCTATTAGGCGGAACTATGGGAATTCTAGTTGGCATGGTATCTGGTCATGCATTAAGTTCTGTTCTATCTCCTCCAGGTTTTGGAAACACATCAAATATAGTTCCTATTTTCAATGTCACTGACACTCTAAATGTATGGCTATTGTCTGTGGTTCTAAGCGTGTCTGCTGGAATATTTCCCGCATGGAAGGCTTCTACTTTATCCCCTCTTATGGCGTTACGTAGAGAATAACTTGCTTTCTGACAATTATCAATATCCGCAAAGCCCAATCTAACCCTGAACAACTTGTAAAAACAAAAACAAGTTCATGGAATAATTGGCATGGTGTTGATTCGTAAAACTAATGATTTTTCTAAAATACGAGACATAAGAATTGAAATTTTCAAGCATCTAAAATTATCTAAGAATGATATCTTTGATGAGGATGATCGGGCATTAGACCAGTTTCTAATCATACATGATGACAAAGACGTAGGTTCATTTAGGTTGCGAGAGATAAGCAGTTTTTACAAAATTGAAAGAATGGGAATTGTACCATTCTATAGATCCAAGGGTTTTGGCAGATTGGCACTAAATGAAATTCAAATGTTTTCGAAAAATAAAGGTAAATCAAAAATCATTTTGGATTCGATTTACGATGCTAGAAACTTTTATGCTAAATCAGGATTTATTCAGACAGGTGAGGTTTACTTTAAAGTGGGAATTCCTCATGTAAGCATGTATCTAGAATTATGATCTAGTGATACCATCATCCAACATGTACAACCTATCGTTGTCTAGTCAGCAAAACACTCTGTAAACATGAATAATAATACGAGAAAAGCCTAAAAGAAACTTTGTTCATATGATACTGTGGCAGATAAAAAATCAACATGTGCATATTGTGGTTCGGTATTTGAAACCAACCAAGAACTGTCCAAACATATAGACAGAATACATGGTGATTCTGGAATTCTTGAGGGCAGTACAAAAAAACATTAGTAATTACCAAACAATAATTTGCAGGATTCAAAAAATAAGCTAATTATTATTTATAATTAGCAAATCCTTTTGAACCAAGATGCTTTTAGAAAATTAAGATAGGAATTTAGATGATTGAAAAAGGCTACCAAAAGTTCTGGAAAAAGAAAAATTAGAAAATCCCCAAAAAAATTATCGTACAGACTACGAGAAATTCCGATAAAACAAATTCAAGTTTGGAAAGATGCTCAAGCACGTTCTCTTGACAGAGAAGGAATTTCAGAACTTGCCAAATCAATAAAAAATGAAGGATTACAAAATCCACCCATGCTTCAGAAAAATGGCAAAAACTCGTATCTTTTAATGGCTGGCCAGAGACGATTGGCTGCCCTCAAACGCTTGAGATTCAAAACAATCCCAGCTCTTGTTCTTACCAAACAATCAGAACATGAGTTAGAAGATGCAAAAGCTGTATCTGTCATTGAAAATATCCACAGAAACAAAATGAATGTTAAAGATACTGCAATTGCATGTAGATATTTGGCTGAAAAAATGGGTAAACCAAAAGCTGCTCAATCACTTGGCCTCTCGATGGTGACGTTTCGTAAGTATCTCGGGTTTGCCGGTGTTCCAGAACAACTAAAGGAATTTGTTCCCAAATTTCTTTCTAGGGATGAAGCGACAAAACTATACCAAACAATACCAAATATTTCAAAAGCCATCAAAATTGCCCAGAAGATATCTGATCTTGAACCCCGCGTAAGAAAACTTTATCTTACTTCCCTTGCACGCAGTCCTAATTCCACACATAAGACATTGTTAACCAGAGCAAAGTCAATGAAAATAAAACAAAACATATCCTTTAAACTTACAAAGACTCAGGCACGAAAGCTGTCATCCAAGGCAAATAGAATAGATGTTGAACCAAATGAACTTGCAAGCCAAGTCATTGCAAAATGGCTTAGGAAATAACTCTATTTTGATTAAATATCTGTAAAATCCACTAGTACTATGTCTGGTCAACTGGGGACAAAAAAATTCCTTATTTTTACATCATTCACCATATTTTCTCTAATTTTTGTAGGAGGAATTCTTGCCGTTACAACTAACATCACCATTGGCAGTGGCAGTCAATTGTCTTATCCATCATGGCTGGTTATCTCATATCTCTCTGGCCTGTCTATGATAATTTTGCCTTGCACTTTGCCTTTAGTGTTCATAATAGTGCCTCTTAGTATGGGCAAGGGAGGTAAGAAAGGACTCTTAATGGCATTGTTATTTGGCGCTGGTCTTACGATTACAATTTCAATTTATGGTATTGGGCTTGGAACAATTGGACAGGTAACTAACTTGGATCAAATTTCACTTTACATGTTTATGATCGCTGGAATTGCAGCATTTCTTTTTGGATTGTCTCAATTAAAATTATTTGAAATAAGATTACCGTCGTATTCTGGTACTCCAAAATTTATACAGAAACGAAGTGATTATTCCAAATCCTTTTTCATGGGATTGCTTTTAGGTAATGCTGGTGTTGGATGCCCAAATCCAATGTTTTATTGGTTGTTGATTTACATCGCAAGTACAGGCAGTGCTGAAATTGGTGCAAGCTTAGGTGCTGTACATGGCGTAGGTAGAGCTTTACCTTTGATCCTACTTTCTGTTATGGCAATTATTGGAGTTAATTATACTAAGAAGATTGTCTCAAGTCGAGAAAAAATTGAAAAATGTACTGGTTGGATGTTGATCATTATTGGATCTTTTCTAATAATACAGGGAATTCCAGGTGGTCATGAATGGTACGAAAATACCATAATCCACATAGTCTGGAATAACCTGGTATCAATCACCCATATTCCTCCCGAATATCATGTAGGACATCACATTCATGCCTATGGTTATTCAATACCACAAGAATTTGTACCAGTATTGTTTGTAGGACTTCTATCATTTCCAATAGTATGGTATTTTACTCACAAGAGGAAAATAGTCACATGAAAGATCCTGTATGTGGAATGGAAGTGGAGGAAAAAGGAGTTTCTCTAAAATATAATAATAAAGAGTATAGATTCTGTTGTGCCACATGCAGATGGGCTTTTGAGCAAAATCCAGACCAATTTGTGAAATAATGAACATAACAATTCTGACTACTCCTGGTTGTTTGAACTGTGGTGTTTTAGAAACAATGTTAAAACAATTGGGAGTTAATTATGATTTAATTGACGTTACAGATAATCCTGAATATTTAACGAAATATCCGATTTTTACGGCACCTGGATTGATTATCAATGGTAAACTGATGCTTACAGGTGTTCCAAAATATGACAAATTAAAAAAACTGATTGCGGATTATCGGTAATGTTTTTTACTTTGCATATGAGGATAATCTCAAATGACAGAATATTCAACTGATGAAAAAACCATTCTTGTTCAATATGCAATAAAAAAATTTGAAGATGAAGAAACAATAATTGAGCGATTAAAATCAGTACTTTCTGAGAAGGATATTCAACGAATTATTGATACCCTAATTGGTACTCAGAGGGTTAGAAGAATTGGCCCGGAGGTACTTCAAAACAATGAGAGCCATACAGAAATTCCAGATATTCCATCTAATCTAGAGTCAGTAATAGAATCTCTCTAACAAATTTTTTATGTAGGATTTATTGGCAGTGACTATGAATATGCACAAAGTTTTTCTTGCCAGTTTTTCAATTTTGTTGCTATTCTCTATGACCTCATTTGCTTTTGCTCATCCCCATTCTGGGCAAATTCTAATAGATGGTCACAGCCATTCGCCACAAACTACTATTGTTCCATTAAACGGTATTATGGGATTGGAAAAAACAACCTTTTTTTCCATGCAGCTGAACACAACACACTACCTTGGGCTTTCGTAGAGGGAAAAATTGCAAACCCTGTAGAGGGATACCCCGCCATCATTCAAATTTTTCAGAATAACGAACCCGTTCATTTTGCTCAAACACACGTGAGTGATGACGGTTCATACGAGTATAAATTCCGAGTTCTTAATTCAGAAAATGGTCATATTAACAAAATCTTCAAAGGTGATTACTCTGTAAAGATCTTCAAGGTTGTATATCTAAACCACGATGACTTGATCTAGAATCCTCGTAATCCTTGTGGGCGCATTATCTCGGGATGTTGTTTCATCCACTTTATCTTATCAAGCATCTCTTCTTTGTCTTGTGGAAAGGTACCCTTTATTGTATATGCGTTTGACCCGTGATTTGCCCTAAAAATAATTTCTTCTTTTGTATCTATCTGGCTAACTAGATCCTCAAGTTCATCCAATGCTTCATCGTCATTAATTCTGATAAATGGTTCTCCAAATTTATCAAGAAACTCTTGTTTGATTCCGTTCTCTAAATATAACGTCAAAGCCCCCACATAATCAGGCGAACATGCATTTATCACTTCAGCAGTGCCACTGATATGCTCTTTTGAGTGTGTTCTTCCTCCAAGGCCCAATATTATCATACAAGACATAACATATCCTGCGTCCCTAGCTTTGTTTACTGATTTTACTATTGTTTTACCAATTGCTCCTTTTGTTACCTTTTTTAAAATAACATCAGAACCACTCTCAATTCCAAGATATAGCATATCTAATCCAGCATCGTGCATCATCTTTAGCTCTTCTGGTGTTTTTTTCAAAATATTCATCGGCATCGCATAACAAGAAATCCTTTCAATGTACAAAAATTTTTCTTTAATATACTTTACAATTTTGACAATGTAGTTTGCATCAAGGTTTAACGCATCTCCATCAGCAAGAAAAACTCGTCTTGTGTTTGGCATATATTTTGCCATCATTTCAATCTCCGACTTGACCTCATCCCATGGTCTTTCCGAGTATTCTTTCGTCCTATACATATCGCAAAATGAGCATTCATTGAAGGAACAACCTAACGTAACCTGAAAAATCAATGATCTTGCTTCTGATGGAGGTCGATACAATGGAGCATCATAGTTTAACATAATTTCTTCAATAACATACCTCAATTATGTTTTTTATACTTTCTAGTCAAATCAAATCCTAATACCTTTTAGTGGAATTATTCAAGAATTTCGTGGCTTATGGCAAACGATCCAGAGGTGAAGCGGCTATTATGGTTTGTTTTTGCAGGTTCTCGTGGTGGTCTGAATCGACTCAAAATTATTTCAAAATTAGTAGAGACACCAAAAAATACAAATCAATTATCCAAAGAATTAGGACTAGACTATAAGGCCATACAGCATCACATCAGAGTCTTGGAAAAAAATAATCTTATTACTCCGATTGGAGAAAAATATGGAATAGCATTTTTCATTTCTACATTTTTACAAGTTAATATGGAGACATTTGATGACATTGCAAAAAAATTGGACAAAAGTAAATAAAAGCTTGGAAGGGGTTGATTACTAAATGGAGTCCACATCACTAGTACTTTCAATAGTGTCTATGGCAAACATGGGGGTCCTAGGCATTTTGATGTTCACCTTTGGAAAAATGTATTCTAAGACACATGCACAACTGCCACTTGGAATGATTGTAGTAGCTGGAATGCTTTTTTTACATAATGTTATTGGAGCCATGGCATATTTTTCTATGGAAGATCTGTTTTCACATGATATCTTTCCATATATGCTAGGAGTAGGAATTGCAGAATTGGCAGGACTACTTATCTTTTTGAAGATAACTATGGATTAATACTAAGGTTAACTGATGTCATTCGTGCAAAAAAAATATCGCGAATACTTTAAACTAAACAAAAATATCTTAATTGCCTTTGTTTCTTCAATTACAATCTCTGCATTGGTTGCTCAATTATTATCAAATGAAGCTGATTATCTAAACACGACCTATACACTTGTTGTAGACTATGTCGTATATTTTTCAACTTTTGGCGGATTGTATTATATTGATAATCGTAAAAAATACTTGCTTGAATCAGGCCATATTGATAAAGATACACTAAGAACTGACTTGTTAAAAATAATAACTTCTCTTGGAATTTCTGAAATTATTTATACTGTTATTAGATGGTTACTTCACTACTATCTACTCTCGTTAGCATATGATGCCTATTTGGCATCAATCACATCACAAGTTATATCAACTGCAGTCTATATGATAATAGTGAATCTTAGTGTAAAGATGACAAGGTTATACAAAAATGAAAGTTAGTATTTACGTTGATGGTTCTGGAGGACCTAAAGGAGGATATGGATTCTTTGTCAAGGAAACAGGAGAATCATTTTATGAAAAAAAACCTGATATAACAAATAACCAAGCAGAATATCTTGCAATAATTTCAGCTCTGAACAAGTTCTTGGGCTATGATGATGTGACTATTTTCAGTGACTCAAAAAATACCGTATCTCAACTGAACCACGAATTTGCTATAAACAACGAGAAGCTCCGTGATTTAGCACGTAAGGCATGGGAGTTGATCGGGAAGTTTCCAAATCTTACTATCTCTTGGGTTCCAAGAAAAGCGAATCTTGCTGGCAAGATGTTAGGCAGCTAAGTACTCAGTGTTAGTATGAATAACTTTATTATACAAAATTCTCAACCCAGAACATGACAGAGTCTGTATTTTTATCACCTAAATCAATTGCAGTAATCGGCGCCTCTGACAAACGAGGAAGTGTCGGTGCGACTATTACATCCAACATTATGAATGGATTCAAGGGAGTTGTGTATCCAATCAGCCCTACTAGAGATACCGTGTTCTATAAGAAAGCATACAAGAGCGTTTTGGATGTTCCAAAACCGATTGATCTTGCAGTAATTGTTATCAAAAATACCTTGGTTGCTGATGTACTTGAAGAGTGTGGAAAAAAGAAGGTGAAAGGCGTAATTATCATCACTGCTGGATTCAAGGAAGTAGATGAAGAAGGAGCAAAAAGAGAACAACAAATCAAGGATATTGCAAAAAAATACAAAATTCAGATTATTGGACCAAATTGTCTTGGAGTAATGAATCTTGATCCAAAAACAATGATGAATTCTACTTTTCTCAAAGTTACACCCAAGTCTGGCAAAATTGCATTGGTGTCACAAAGCGGTGCTATATGCGCAGCTCTGGTAGAAGATGCAAGCGCTCAAGGAATAGGATTTTCTGCAGTAGTTAGTCTTGGTAACAAAGCTGCTATGAGTGAGGTTGACGTTCTAAAGATGCTAGCTGAACACAATCAAACCAAAGTTATCGTTATGTATCTTGAGGACATGGGAAATGGGCAAGAATTCCTAAAAGTATGTAAAAATATAACAAAAAAACTGAAAAAACCGGTACTCGTATTGAAATCTGGACGTAGTCCTGAAGGAGCAAAAGCTGCCATGTCACACACTGGAGCTTTAATGGGTTCTGACGAAATTTATGATGCATTACTAAAGCAGTCGGGCGCTATTAGAGTGGATACAATGGAGGAACTGTTTGATTATGCCACAGCTTTCTCAAAACAACCTATTCCATCGAAAGGGGATCTTGTCATAGTCTCCAATGCTGGGGGTCCTGCAATAATCTCAACTGATGCATGTTCTAAAATGAAGATAAAGATGGCCAATATTGAAAGCATAAGACCTAAGATTGATGCGGTTATTCCTCCATGGGGAAGTTCCAGAAATCCTGTTGACATCGTAGGCGATGCAGATTTCAATAGATTCAGAAATGTTCTCGATCGTGTTTTGCAGCACCCGAAAGTTGGTTCTGTAATTTCAATGTGTACACCGTCTGGAACTCTCAATTATGACAAACTTGCTGAAGTAATTGTAGAAATGTCAAAAAAATACAAAAAAACAATGCTTGCAAGTTTGATGGGACTAGATGAGGGAATTACCAATAGGGAAATTCTTGCTGCCGGTGATGTTCCATATTATACTTACGCCGAAGGTGCAATCAGAACTCTTGCGGCTATGTTGCAATTTTCAAACTGGGTTAAATCCCCAAGCGGTAAACTTCCTAACTATAAAACAAACAAAGCTAAAGTGAAGAAGATATTTGACAAGGTAAAAAAAGAAAAACGACCTAATCTTCTTGAAGAAGAAGGTCAAGAAGTTCTTAAAGCATATGGATTGCCGTTACCTGAAAGCGCTTTGGCAAAAACTGAGGATGAAGCAATTAAAATTGCAAAAAAGATTGGTTATCCGGTTGTAATGAAAATTGTTTCTCCTCAAATAATCCACAAATCTGATGCAGGTGGCGTAAAGGTGAATCTCACAAATGATGATGAAATTAGAAGCGCATTTAAGACAATAACTGCAAACGCCAAAAAATACAATAAAGATGCAGAGATAAAAGGTGTCCTGATTGTAGAGATGGTGAAAGGAGGTAAAGAATTGATAATTGGTTCTAAACTAGAACCTGGATTTGGACCCGTTATCATGCTTGGAATGGGCGGTATCTATGTAGAAGTTTTAAAAGATGTTACATTCAAACTTGCTCCAGTAACCAACATGGAAGCTGATGACATGATTGCATCTATTAAAACACAGAAACTTCTTCAGGGGGTAAGAGGCGAAAAACCATCTGATGTAACAAAGTTATCTGAATGCATTCAAAGACTGTCTCAGCTTGTTACTGATTTTAACGAGATTAAGGAGCTTGACATGAATCCTGTTCTTGTATTAGAGAAAGGAAAGGGCTGCAAGATACTAGATGTCAGAATTGGTCTATAAATAAAATTCATTCGTAAATATCACTCCTTCATTATTTAGAATATTTATACAACCTAGAACCAATTCTAGTATGGCAAATATTGAGAGTTTCAAAACTATTAGAACGGGAGACGAGTATATTCAGAGTTTACGTGGAAGAAAACTTAAGATATATCTTTTTGGCGAATTAGTAAAAGAACCAGTAGATCATCCTATGATTCGACCCTCAATTAACGCAGTGGCCGAAACATATGATCTTGCAGTACGTGAAGAATCACTAGCATCAGCAAACTCATCAATAACAGGTTTACAAGTAAATCGATTTTTACATATAGCAGAAAGTGCAGAAGATTTAGTTTTACAAAATAAAATGCAGCGAAAATTGGGTCAAAACACGGGTACGTGTTTCCAAAGGTGTGTGGGCATGGATGCACTAAACTCTTTACACTCTACTACATTTGAGATTGATGAAAAACATGGAACAAACTATCATCAGAGATTTCTAGAATTTGTCAAGATGGTTCAACGGGAAAACTTAGTAATTGGAGGTGCCATGACTGATCCAAAAGGTGATCGAAGTAAAGGCCCATCCGAACAAGATGATCCTGATCTGTTTACCAGAATTGTAGATAAAGATGATAATGGCATTTACGTTTCTGGTGCAAAAGCTCACCAAACTGGTTGTATTAACTCACATTGGATTATTCTGATGCCTACCATACGATTAACTGAATCCGACAAAGATTGGGCAGTTGTTGGTGCAATACCTGCTGATGCGGAGGGTGTGACATACATCTATGGAAGACAATCTTGTGATACAAGAAGTATGGAGGAAGGTGATATCGATGATGGCAATGCTAAATTTGGAGGACAAGAGGCTCTAATAATTTTAGATAGGGTGTTTATTCCTTGGGATAAAGTATTCATGTATGGTGAATATGAATTTGCTTCAATGCTGGTTGAACGGTTTACTTGCTACCACAGACGAAGTTATGTGTGCAAAACAGGTTTGGGTGATGTACTAATTGGCGCTGCTGCAACAATAGCCGATTACAATGGGGTTCCCAAGGTATCTCACATTAAAGATAAAATTATTGAAATGACTCATCTAAATGAGACAATTTTTGCTGCCGGTATTGCATCTTCATACCAAGGACAAAAGATGAAGTCGGGAGTTTACCTGAATGATGACATGCTTGCTCAAGTATGTAAACATAATGTGACAAGATTTCCGTATGAAATAAGCAGACTAGCTCAGGATATTGCAGGCGGATTGGTAGTTACATTACCGTCTGAGAAAGACTTTAGACATCCTGAAGCAGGTCCTCTTCTCAAAAAATATCTTGCCGGTAGGAAAGGTGTGGATGTTGAGAATAGAATGCGAATTTTACGATTGATTGAGAATATGACACTAGGAAGAAATGCAGTAGGATATTTGACTGAATCAATGCATGGCGCTGGTTCTCCACAGGCCCAACGAATACAAATCCAAAGACAGATGCAGATAGGCTACAAAAAGAATTTGGCTAAAAACCTAGCTGGGATAAAAAACGACATCGAAGAACCAGTGGAATCGTCTGACTATTTTAAACGTGTGTTTAAGACAAAAGATTCGGTTCTCTAGCTTTTCTTACCTTGTTTATTCCATAGACCATTCCTATGGGAACTCCTATGTACATACCCAAATTCATCAAAACAACCCCGATACCATAACCCAGAACTTCCTGTTCAGAGTCGGCCAGCGACA
>JAGQHF010000114.1 GCA_020431985.1 Nitrosarchaeum sp.
CAACCAAAATCTGAGCCTTACCGCTCCTAAATTTTGCCATTGATTGCTCTCTTCTGTGCTGAGACATATCTCCCTCAATTGCAACTGCATCAAATTTTTCTTGGTGGAGAAACTTGGCCACATCTCTTGTTCTGTATTTTGTTGAACAAAATACAATACACTGGCCCTTTGTCTGTTTTACGAAATCAATTAGATGGTTGAATTTGTCTCTGTCTTTGATTACTAGGTATGATTGGTCTATGCCTTCCCCACTAAGATCATCTGCATCCAACAAAAACTGTTTTGGATTTCTCAAATACTCTTCAGATAACCGTAAAATTTCTGTGGGCATGGTGGCAGAAAATAACGACATGGTTCTCTCTTCAGGTGCTAAATCTAGAATAAACTGAATATCATCTATGAATCCCATGTCTAGCATTGTGTCTGCTTCATCTAACACAATATGTGAAATATCCCCAAGCTCAATGGATCCTCGCTTTAAATGATCAATTAATCTTCCTGGAGTCGCAACTACAATCTCGACTCCTCTCTCCAAGGCATCTAATTGTACTCCCATTCCTTGACCTCCATAAACAGTGGCCACTCTAATTCCGGTATACTTTCCAAACTTGCGTATCTCTTCAGTTATCTGCATTGCAAGCTCTCTCGTAGGAGCCATTATCAAACCCTGAATGCCTTTCTTTGGTTGAATCTCTTGCAACATTGACAATGAAAACGCTGCTGTTTTTCCAGATCCGGTATGCGCCTGACCGACCACATCCCTGCCAGTCAATAATACTGGAATAACTGCTTCCTGAATTGGAAATGCCTCCTTGAATCCCAGCTCATCTAATCCTTTCAGTATCTCTTTTTTTAGGTTTAATTCTTCAAATTTTGTCATTTTTTATGCTTCTCTTAAGCAATGACGAAAAAGCTCATTGCTTACTCGTCATCATTCCGTTGCTAAAAATCCCAATCTACGTCTAATAAACGCTTGTTATTTTTTAAGTTATTAGCTGTGCATCGATAATTTTTTTGAAATTTTCAAATGGTTGTGCACCCTTTACTTCCACAAAACCAATATCTGCATTACCTACAAAAAACCCTGGAGTACCTGTAATCCCATAATTCCTGCCATCATCGAGATCCTTCTGAATCTCACTCACATATCTCCCGATATTAAGACAATCACTAAACTGTTCTATGTTCAGCTCAATTTCACCTGCGTATTGAGTGAACATAGATACCAATTCAAATGCCTCTAACTTGTTCCACTGATTTTGCCTTTCAAACAACATGTCATGATATTCCCAAAATCTTTTTTGTTCATCGGCACATTCTGCAGCAACGGCTGCAGGCATTGCATTTGGATGGGCACCCTGTATTGGAAAATCCCTGTAGACTAGTTTTACTTTTCCTGTATTGATGTATTCATCTAATATCAATGGTAATGTCTGAATATGGAATCTTGCACAAAATGGGCACTGAAAATCTGAAAATTCTATAATCGTAATTGGTGCATTTGCGTTGCCTCGTACCGGGTCATCATCTGTTGAGATTTCAACTGCTGGCCTTTGACTTGGGTTGAGTCTGTCTTGCAAAATCTTCAACTCTAATTTTGCCATAGCTTCCTCAACCTCTTTTTTAGTTACTTGATCTGAATTAAGATTGGACACATACAAACCTGCAAAAAACGCAGCAACTGCCACGACAACAATCAACCCAACTACTAGCGTGTTATTTTTCGTTTTAACCGAGGTTTCATTATTTGTATTCCCTACATGCTCTTCCAAGTTAATATGTCCATTCTCACAGTATACTTATTCTTATTGCCAACTTCGATTTGTACAATATTCTACATCTAGGATTTCACTAGCGTCATTTCATACTGGTTTGGCAGAATTTACTCTTCTTGTGATTCGTACTTTGAAAACTCCTCAGCTATTTCTTCTTGTTTGGTTTTTAATTCTTCAACCTTGTCACTTAGTACGGAGCTGTTCTCATTTTTGTCGTTTAGTTCCTGATATTCTGCCATTAGTTTTTGATACTCTTGCTGGAGTCGTTGGTATTTCTCAGGCTTAAATGATTCCATTTCTAATTTAAGATATTTTATAGTTGAAATGTATTTTTGACAATTATTTTTGTTTCCTTATCAATATTTTTTATTTTTTCCTCAATCTGTTCTCTGCATTCATGCAATCTCGCATGCGTTCATTTTATGATAAAAAATAAAAAAAAGTCTAAATTCGTAGACTAATTTTGGATTTTGCAGTTATGGCGATAATGCTTGTTATTGCAACGACGAGAATCATCATGGCAATTGTTCCAAATTCCGGAACAACCGTCTTGATTGTGTCCATTTTCTCTAGAATTGCGTCTATGTGTGCACTAATCTTGGAGCTTGGTTCTTCATTTTTAATCATGTTTCTAAGATCTTCTCTTAACATGACTTCTACTTCTTCCATTAGATCTTCTTGATCAAGCTCTATGAGTGGACCTTCCAAGAATTCATAGTTATCTAGATATGCTTTTGTGGCAAGACTAAGTGCAACATCGGCGTTACCATTACTGTATTCTTCTTTTGTCTGTTCAAGCAACTTCTCAATGTTTTCTACATACTCCAATAACTCACCTTCTTCATACTCTTCTTCTCCTAGCACCTCGTTAATCTCGTGAATCATCTCATCAGCTATGGACTCTATCTCTTCAGGATCTGCTTTCTTATCATATGCATCCCACAGTTCTCCGTAAAATTCTTCAATCTCTTCTCCTCTATGTCCGACATCTGGCTTGATAGTGTCAAAGATCTGCTGTGATCTCCATACAAATGCAGACCCGTCTTGGAATTCGGCCATCTCTCCAATCATTCCGTCAGATACTGCCTCGCTGTATTCTGCAACCGATGTTTCAAGCAAGGT
Source organism: Nitrosarchaeum sp. (assembly GCA_020431985.1). Taxonomy (GTDB): domain Archaea; phylum Thermoproteota; class Nitrososphaeria; order Nitrososphaerales; family Nitrosopumilaceae; genus HKST03. Next base: position 2,898 of record JAGQHF010000114.1, read on the forward strand.
TTTCATTAATTCTAGTTTGAAGTTGGAATCTTCACTCAACTCATCTCCTACGATCGTAGAGCGAGCAATCTGCACTACATTCTTGGCATCATCGATTGCCTGTTGAGCCTGTGTTCTTGACACCGTCGTTGTGGCCTTGTTTTGTAGTTCCATCAATGTTTTTTGTACTTGTGCATCTAGCTGAGGATCTGCTGACTTTAACTCTGGTTTCATGACATCATACAATTCTGCAATTGGATGTGTTGCATGAATCAAGGCCAATTCTGCATTTCCATCATCAAGATTTTGTTCAAGTGCCCAGAAATGTCCTAGGGTTTCCTCAAGCGATGATGCAAAATCTATCTTCGCTTGATCCGTTTCGGCAAATGCCATCTGTGATGACAGTGCAATAATTATTGAAGTCATTGCCATTGTTGATGTTGTTCTGTTCATTGGTGATTTGTCTTGACCGTATTAATTTAAACAAACAGCTTGTTTTTTAAAACTGTTCTAAATTCTTGGAATTGGATTTCTTTTCTTTTTTCAAAAAAACTCAATTCCTTATATTGTACAAATGAAATTACAGTATAACATGACCGCAAAAAGAAATCTAGTTTCAAAAAATCCAAATTCTAAAAAAACTAGTTACAATTTAAAGAAAGAAACCTTGCATTTGGAATCTGACCGTAACCATCCTATTCGAAGAACCATGTTTTTTTCTGGAAAGACATTGAATGCAGGGGACCTTAGAAAGGAACAAAACTATCTTCAAAAAAAGGGATTAAAAGCAAAAGATAAACCTCTTTACATATTCGATTTTTCTGGAACTTCAAAATATGTTGGCAAGACGGAAAAGAACCTTAAAGAGATATTCAAGATACTGAGTAATTCTAATGGCGTGCTGCTTTTTGATGAGGCTGATGCTCTATTTGGAAAAAGAACCAAGGTTAAAGATTCTCATGATAAGTACGCCAATCTTGAGACAAGCTACATTCTAAAAAAATTACAAAACTACAAAGGCATAAAATTCATTTCCAGTAAAAACAGTAATGTCTGTTCTAACTTTTCCACATATGCACTAGATTATCTAATTTGCCTTCCAATAAATAACTCATAACTCGTTCCCTACACAGTGCACGCCAATCTTTGTGATCTGTACCGCTTTAATTCCTCTTTGGAAGGTACGGAACTATGGCTCTCACAAATTCCATAAAGTTCTTTGTTTGAACGTATACTATACCCGGACCTGTAATCTCAATTACTAAAGCCTCTCCTCCAAACAACGTTGTTTTTAGGCTACCGTGTTTTGTTACCTTATAGTCTGCACTAGAACTCATTGCAACCAACTGATAGTTATCCAAAATCATTTTTTCTCCTTCCTTAAGTTCTGTCGAGATGATTCCTCCCCATCCATTAACAAACATGTCTCCTTCCCCTATTGTCTTTAACATGAAGAGATTGCTTCCAAAGATTCCTTTTGTGAACCCTTGCCATTGTGTATCTAACGTCAGTTCTCCCGTAGAACCAATAAATGCACCGGACTGAATGATAAATTCTTCATTAACGTGAATTACTTCTATGTCTCCTAACATGTTTCCAGTTAAACCGAGCTTGCATTCATCATCATGTGCAATGAATTCATTTACAAAAAAAGATTCTCCACCCAACGCAGCTGCCTTCAATGATTTCAAAAATCCACTCTTTCTCATCCTTGTGTTTGTTTCAATGTTTCCTTTCATGAAAACCATTGCTGCAGCTTCCGCAGTGACAGACTCTCCTTTATTCATGGTAAATTGAATCAAACCCATTGGATTTTTTATGATTTCATATTCCATGATTGACTGGTAGAAATACTATGAATTAAGAATTTATGCTGACCGGGTGAAGTTTTTCACGGGGATTCAAATTTGTATATTTGAAACCAATGGCAGGATGAAGTCAAAAAATTTCAAGTCAAAAAATTTCAAGCCAGAAAATTTAGTGTTTTATTGTATTCTACATAATCTGCTACTTGCTAGAAATAAATTATTACATATGCTCCCTCGAGAGGTATGGCTGATTTATCTCTATTTCCAATAAATTAAGAAAATGCAATGAAGAAATAATATATTTTTGTACAAAGTAGACAATAACAATGCAAGATAAGGACAGACCTCCTGATCGTGCATTAATTCTTCAGGGAGGAGGGGCACTTGGTGCTTACGAAGTAGGTGCACTAAAAGGATTTTTTGATAAACTATCAAAAGAAGATAGAAATTCAAAAAAGAGGAAAGGAAGACCTATGTTTGATATTGTAGCAGGTGCATCAATTGGGGCAGTAAATGCAACAATACTAGTAGACAACGTAATTCATCAAAAAAATAAAGGTGCAGATACTGAGAAAATTTGGGAAGATGCGATAGGAACTCTTTCCAAATTTTATGAAAAAATTTCACAAAGGGGAGGAACTATGCATCCTATGTGGTGGATAGACAATGTTTTTTTGAATAATCTTTTTTTCAAAAGTTTTTGGTCAAGCTGGGCACAAATCAAGGAATTTGTAAACAAACAAAATGAAATATTTTACAAGAATTCAACTCTGTCAGATAAAGAAAAAATACAAGAGTTTATTGCAAATTCGCCGTTGTTAGGAGGATTATATTTTTGGATATTTCCTGACAAATGGGGACTGGATGCAACCGAAGATCTGGCTAGAAGATATTACTCTTACACATCATCAATTTTTTTGGGTTCGCCTGGTGTTCTTAGTCCTGCAATGATTCAACCAGACCTGAAGTTTCTTGATCCTTTTTATTGGACACATGTTTTTGCACGATACAACAACAATCCACTTACACAAACCATGAAAGAATTTTGCACTGAGAACTTTCTCATCAAAACCAATAGAGAGAATGAACAAAAAGAACCGAGGTTACTTGTGATGGCAATAGATGTTGGAGACTTTACTACACCTGTTGTTTTTGATAGTTTTGCCAAGAAAAAGAAAGACGAACAATACATCTGGTATTCAGATTATGGTTTAGGAGAAGGTACAGATTCACAATTTAGAATTGAATACAATGGTATTGAAATGAAGCATATTGAAGCTAGTATGGCAACTCCACTCAGATATGAATATCCAACCTTTAACGTGAAGAATCTAGAAGATGGTAAAATAACAAAAAGAACATTTTGGGATGGAGCATTTCTAGCAAATACGCCATTGAGGCAAGTCATGCAAGCTCACAAACAATACTGGTTAGAAAGAGGAGAAACAGACATCCCTGAACTTGAGATTTTCATTGTAAATCTTTATCCAGCGACAGAAAAAAGAGTTCCATCTTCACCTGATGCCATACAAGATAGACAGATTGACATTACATTTCACGACAGGACAAAGTATGAGGTAAGGATTGATCAAATGCGCAGTGATTATGTTGAAATGGTAAATGATCTGAAAAAACTAGCCGAAAAACACGATCCAAAAATGGTAGAAGAAATTCTTGAGAAAAATAGTAGAAAACAAGAAAAAGATGGCAAGTTTGTAAAAAAGAGAGGATTGGTTGAGGAAAAATTTAGTCTTGGAAGAGTAGTATATGTAGAGAGAATTGAGGAAGCTGGGAGCACAATATTTGCAAAAGCATTTGATTTCTCACCTCAAACAATCAAAAATCTAATAGATAATGGAGAAAAAGCAGCAAAAATTGCATTTGACAAATGCACAAAAAGCCATGAAGATTTTTACAAGAACCGATAAGGAATCAAAGAGGATTTCGCTATATTCTAGAACACGGAATTCGAAGGAAACTGTCATAGTTTGCAAGCTTGGAATATCCATTAATTTGTGACAAGATCGCGGAATTTTGTAAGCTTACTGAAAATAGTACTTTTTCAGATCTACAAGATGGCAAAACTGAGAAGAAACAAGGAAGCCAATGGCGGGATCTGAACCCACGACCTTTCGCTTACAAGGCGAATGCTCTAGCCAGGCTGAGCTACATTGGCACGAAGTACGATGAAATTCTTGAAGCTTTAAAGTGTTACCAGTTTACCAAGATTGTTCACATCGAATCCAAAATCTCTGAGATTAACTCAATTTATAATGTCAAAAACTTCAACGAGCATTATGCGACGCATTGCACCTTCAAAACTTAAGGTTTTGATGATGATGTTTTACGGGACGGGTATACTTGGAATTTTTATGGGTTTGGTTGTGGCACTGCCTTCTTCTACTGTTATGATCACCTTCATGGGAGTCATCAATATTGGTCTTGGTGCATTTTTTACTTATATTTTCTTGACCCAAGCTCCTGCTTCAGATGATAAACGAAAGAAAAAGCGCAAAAACCACTAAGACATTTGTGACTAAATGCGCTGCGTACGAATGATCTATTCCTTTCTTATCGTATATGTATTTGAATAGGAATCCAATTGGCACCAGAATTATTGCCATGTGTACTTTTACGCCCATGGCAACATGAACAAACGCCCATACTATTACCATCTTTTTTGATTTTCTAAAGTATAGTTCCTCAACATAGTTTATGTGAATAAACATGTATAACAACAGTGGAACAAAAGGTATAATCCCCCATAGCCCTTCATCCGCAAAAGGACCAAAGGCAATATTATAGCCTAGCCAACTCCAATTTAGTATTGGTATGGTCTCTACAACATCATATGCAAATATGACATATGAAAACAAAATTGCAAAAGCAATTGGAGCATATTTTATTGATTGTATTCCTATTCTGAAATTTTTGATTCTGTTTTTAGTCTCTTTTACTAACAGTAATGATGTACCTACCGTCATGATATAATATCCAATTACAAAAACATCTGATTGAAAAAAATCCTCGATCACATCAAACGTGTGTTGATGTTGTACTTAAAACTCATCAGCAGTAAAGTTAGCGCTTCAATCAAAGTATAAATAATAAATCCATTTTCTTCAAAAAAGCGTTGCTTGATTTAGTTGCCAAAAAACTGTTTCTTACTAAAGGCAAGGGAGTCCACGAGGACCGACTGACCAGCTTCGAATATGCTCTAAGGGATGCAGGTATTGCAGGAACTAATCTTGTCCTGATTTCAAGCATATTTCCACCCAATGCCAAATTGATTTCCAGAAATGAGGGGCTAAAGCAGATTAATCCTGGCCAAATCCTGTTTACGATTTATTCAAAAAATCAGACAAATGAGCCTCATCGTTTATGTTCTGCCTCAGTTGGCATAGCTAGGCCTAAAGACACAAATCGTTACGGCTATCTCTCTGAATACGAATCATTTGGACAAAATGAGAGACAATCCGGAGACTATGCTGAAGATATTGCTGCCCAGATGTTAGCCTCGTCGCTTGGAATACCGTTTGACATCGATAAGAGTTGGGATGAAAAGAGACAACAATGGACTATCTCTGGGCAGATTTACAAAACTCAAAACATCACACAATCCACCAAAGGTGACAAAGATGGAAAGTGGACTACTGTATTTGCAGCAGCAGTACTTCTAGTCTGACTATTTCTTGTAGCCTTTAAGATAAAACACAGCTGCTGCACCTGCTATGGCGACAATTATTATCACTATTGGTATTTCTCCAAACTCGTCTGGTTTTTGTGTTTGAATTTGTTCATCTCCAAGTGAAAAAACTAACTCTTTTTCCTGCACGGCAGATTCCTTTCCGAAGATATACTTCCCTTGAATTCGGGTTCCTTCATCTGGATCAAAAACCCATCCTGATTTTGTTATTTCTGTGGGAATTTTTTCTCCATCAATGATTTCAGTAGGAATTACATTCCCTTGAATCTGTGAAACCCTTGTCTTTTCAGGTGACAATACTACTATCTGTAACAAAGAATTCAGTGGATAAAATCCTCCTGAAAAATACTCTGATCTCTTTAATTCTTTGACATCTAAAAATTCTAATGGGCTGATCTTCTCAATAATGGGTGCTCTTTCAGGATAATTTTCTGAGACCCTTAGTTGAAGTAGGGAACTGTTTTTGGTTGGTAAAATAGAAAATGTCATTTTCGAATTCTCATGCGTTGACAATTTTTTTGCTACCTCGTAAAATCCTCCGGCATCCCTGATCACTCTGGGAATCAACATTGCAGACATTTTTTCATACATGGATGAAGTATCTTCCATTGGCATTGTATATACTGCAGACACAGTTCCTTTTCCAGATACGATGCCCGATGTTTCTAATGCTGCACTTGTTTGATCGTTTGTATGAATAAACGTTGAATGAAACTCCGCACTTACGTCAAATGCCTGATTTATGTCATCTATTATGGTGTTTGCAACAGCTCGTGTCGAATTTTGAATTTGCAGAAAATCTCTATCTTCTAGGTTTCGTTTCACATTTATCAACACACAAGATTCGTTATTGACTCCCAAAATACATTGATTTTGATTTGTAATTGTTATTGCTGTTATTTTGTCATTTTCTCTGATCTTTTGTTCTAATTCTGCAGGAATCTTAATTTCCTGAATGCTTGTGCTTTGTAATGTTATTGATGCTGTCACATTTTGTGATATGCTTTTATCTACTATGACCTGGGCGATTTCTTGAAATGTAGCCAAGCCCATTTCTTGTGAATATGCGTAACTCATCGAAAAAATTACAATACAGATTATGGTAATTGTCATGAAAGTTAGCTTCATAACTATGGCCCATCTTGATGAAATTATTAAATTTAGTTATTTCTACTGTTCCTTTCCTGTGAGTGAAAAAGAAGGAATGACGGGTGTGACTTGTAAAGGAAAAAGATCCTCATCATTCCTCCATATACTAAATATTCTAGTGCATACTAATAATCCTTTCACACGCTCATAAAATATAACAAAAAAACAACCTTTTTTGCTAATAATGGAAAAATCTCATAACTAATTACTAATATTATGAATTCGTGACAGTATTCTATTAATGGCACTAATCCCTTTTTTGGTGGAGTTTTTTCAAAACCCATTATTTTCAAATACTGCAATCATTGGAGCTTTTGTCATAGGATTATTTCAGGGCATAATTTTGGGCAGGGCTATACTTGTTCGATTTCCACGTCTTCAAAATCATGTCAAGACCGTCTCTCTTTGTCTATTTGTTTTATTTTTGACCAATGCTGTTTTGAGCGTCCCACGATTTGCCTCTCCTGAAAAAATCGATCTTTCCAATGTATTGGAAACTGGAAGCGTGGGAGAAGTCACATCAATAATCTTCTTGCTTTTTGGAATGAATACTGGATTCCTTACAGTTCTAGCAATATCTGTGACCATTATGACCTTTGTTCTGCTAAAATTTACACAAATCCACGGCATAGTCAAGTGGTTTGTCTTCTTTTTCAGCGTACTCATTTTGGTGCTTACTGGAATAAGCCGATTCACTGAATATACTCCCAATACCTTTGAAGTTTTCTTGTATTTCTTATATCAATTAGGAATAACTGTCGGAATACTGGTCGGTTCTGCCCGTAAAATAAAACCTAAAAAACCTGATCTAAAATAAATTCAAAGGTTTAAATCTGATATTTTCGAATCCAAGACGACATCGAATTCAAACCGTTCGGGGAACAAGCTGGCAGTCCGTGCGTTGGACTGTCAGCCCCAACATTATTCCTATGTGATAGAAGCAAGTGCAGTTACTTGATTTTTGATATACTCAAATCCGTCTTGCCAGAATTTTGATTTTCTTATGTCTAGCCCATACTCGTTCAATAACTTTTCAGGTTTTTTTGAACCGCCTGCAGCAAGTATCTCTAAGTAGATTGGCACAAAGTCTTTGCCTTCTTTTTTGTACCTCTGGAAAAGCGAAAGGGCAAGTAAGTTACCAAAAGAATACGCATAACAATAAAACGGTGTATGATAGAAATGCGGTATACAGCTCCATTCGATGGCAAAGTCTTCCGAAAGAGTAACTGAGTTTCCAAATTGTGTTTTTAAGTTTTGAAGATATGTTTTTGATATGTCCTCAATTGTCGTGCCTTTACCTATTTGTTCATGTATGTCTACTTCAAAAATCGTAAAATACGACTGTCTCATGATAGTTGCATACAAATCATCTATCTTTTCTGCCAGTATGATTCTTTTCTCATTGTCTGAAATGGTTTTTGATATGTTATCATACAGCAGCAGTTCCGAAAATGTAGATGCTGTTTCTGCTAATGGCAATGGTGCGTCCTGAACTAGAATCGACTTATTTTGAGCTGCTTGACTATGAATGGCATGTCCTAGCTCATGTGCCAGCGTAAATACATCTCTTGATTTTCCAGTGAAATTGACTAAAACATATGGTGCCATTTTCGGTGTAAGTGTGCTGCAAAAGGCGCCATCTCTCTTACCTTTTCTTACTGAAGAGTCAACATGATTTTTTTCAAATACATCTTTTGCAAATTCTTTAAGTTTGGGGCTGAACTTTTCCAGCGAGTCTAGCACTAATTTCACTGATCTGTCATAAGAGTAATTTTTTTCTTTAATCTTGTTAGAAACTGGAGCATAAAGATCATATCTTCGCAGTTTCTTCATTTTGAGCATTTTTGCCTTTTGTACAAAGAATTTCTGAAAAACTGTTGAATTTTTTCCACAAACAGAAAGGAGGATTTCAATTGTTGCATCATCTATGTCATTACCTATATTCCTCATTGAAATTGGAGAATCGTACTTTCTAATCTCAATTCCTTCATTTCTCCAGTTAAGAACTATGTTCTGATAAATCTCTCCCAACACTCCTTTACCTTCTATGTATTTTGCAAGGATTGTTTTGTAAGCTGTTTCTCTTGTCTTTGGGTCTGTGCTTCTAACATAGTTAGTTAGTTCTTCTCTTGTCATTGTCTTGGTTTTATTTCCAACCTTCATCTTGTATTCATATGAATTTGTGATTTTATCGTAGATCTTCACTAGGGCAGAAATACCTGTTACGTCTAACGTGTTGATAATTTTCTCTTCAGATTCACTAAGGGAGTATTTCGCAATTAATCTTTTATGCCTTAGATACTCCGAAAGCTCTCCTGCCTCTTTCATCAGTCTTTTTGCATTAACAGTGTCAATCTCGTTCTTCCACCATAGATCAAAAAATAAAATTTTATTTGAAATCTCTGCTCCAATCTTTGCCATTCGCGTCATCAAAGATGTTGTCTCATCTGACTGTGTGTTCGCAGCATAAGCAAGAGATGCATATCCTCCAACCCTGCTCATTTTTTCAGAAATATCTTCTAGTTGATGTAATATCTGTACAAAATTTTTAGCCGTCATGTCTGGTGACAATTTTCTTTTTACTTTCTCAAAACTCTTGGCCGCAGCTTCTAACCCCTCTATTTGTTTTTGAAATTCTAAACTTTTAGGATCCCTTGTTATTTCTGTCAGGTCCCATTCTCCAAGTTGATACCTCTGCATCAGTGTGGCTAATATTTGACTATTAAAAAATGAAATGATGTGATTAGATTTTTCATGTTTTCATTAAATGGTGCACATTCTAGCAATCATTCGATGTATTCCTTGTGGATATAGCACCACTTTTGATTTCTATTCATGTGCATTAGTATAACTGGATGTCCTGTTTCATTAAAGTGCCTGGTTGCATGTTTTCCTATGGATGAATCGCAACATCCCACGTGCCCACAAGTCAAACAAATTCTAGTTGCCACGGTAGGCAAGTGTTCCTTTTCACATTCCTCACATCCTTTGGTTTTAGGTTTGACATTAGCATTTTCATGAGGCAGATGCTCACACCCTTTTGCCTTGGTTTTACTATGCGTCATGTGGTTAGTATTTTTTTAAGGTATCTTTGTATCTCTTTATTGATTCAATAATTACATTTTTTGATTCCTTTGCAGTATCCCAACCTAGAATCTCTACTTTCTTACCCTCCAAGTCTTTGTAAACTTGAAAAAAGTGAGCAATTTCTGAACGGTAATGTTCTTCAATATTTGTAATGTCTGTAGTGTGGGTGTATCTGGGATCATTAATTGAAACACAGACAATTTTGTCATCTAAATTTCCATCATCTTTCATCTGAAGTAACCCTATGGGCCTTGCTTCAATCAGAATACCTGGAAAAGTTGGATTTGTGACTAAAACAAGTGCATCTAGCGGGTCTCCATCCTCTGACAATGTCTGTGGGATTATGCCATAGTCTCCTGGATAATGAAATGGAGAAAAAAGCACCCTGTCTAATTTCATCATGTTGTGCTTCTTGTCATACTCATACTTGTTCATAGATCCTTTCGGAATTTCCACAATCACGTTTATTATCTCTGGAATGTCTGACCCTGACTCTATATCATGCCAAAAATTTTTACTCACTTGTTTCTGTATATCTCATCGATATATGAATTCTATGACCTTGTTATCTTGTATGGTGGTATCGGTGAGATTTTCTCTATTGTATCCTTTTACCAAATAAGGTGGCGTTATTGCCAAAAATATTTTGAACTCACAGCACTTTATCTTGATTGTTAATCACTTTGAAGATCTTTACAAAGTACTGGCCTTTGAAAACGTCAATCTCTTTTCCAGTGTTGACATCAGTTGTCCTTATTTTGAACTTATATTCATATGATCCATCCCCTTTGACGTTTATCTGAGCTACATGTATGGGTTCTCCTTCTTTGAAGAATTGGATTATGACTGGATACCTTTCTGCATAATCTGATGCCTTACCTTTCACTGCTCCCCAGGACAGTTTATTATCGTCTGGAATAGTCATTATTGTTGTAGTTTTTTGCATACTGATCTCATTGTTTATGGGAATAATTGTGATGCTTTCACTAGCATATGCGTCTATTGGCAAGCCAATTAGTATTCCAACTGTTATGGATGCAATTACCACTAAAAAAACAAAATTTAGATTCACTAACATATTTTAGATAACTCAGAATGTTATTTAAAAAATTTTAGATGCTTTCATCTTATTGTGATTCATCTAGCAATCGATTCCACCTATTCATATCTTGTTTTCATAACTTTAGATCTTAGTTTCGATGTAAAACTAGACTGAATCTGAGGTTGTCTCGAAAACTCTTTTTCTCTCTATTGTGTATTTATCATAATTTTTCACGAATTCCTTGATTACAACACTTATTTTCTCTATTTCTTAAAATCTTTTCAAGTTTTCTTTTGAAGATTCCAAATCAAATTTTATATGATGTACATCCATATCCGTCATTATTTTTCTTTATTTTAAAAATTGCTACTATATTGCACTGGCTGTTGATATTTCACATGGATATTCCATAGATTATTGTGTATGTCTCAGCATTTGAAATTGGATGAATTCAAAGCACTATGCTAATTCTGGAAGGTGCTTTATTTAGTGGTTGTTGCTATCAAATTCACCACATCTGTGGATGTGATTATTCCTACAATCTTATTTTGATCTACCACCGCCACCTTTCTGATTTTTTGTGTTGACATAATTTTGGCTGCCGTTAAAACTGATTCTCCAATATCAATTGTCTTCAATGGATATGATGCAACTTTATCCACTGTTGTATTCCAGTCATATTTATTCGCGGCAATCCTGATAGCAAAATCTCTGTCTGTTATAATTCCTGCAGGAACAGAATCCTTCTTGACCAAAATGGCTCCTACTCCCTGCTCCATCATTTTTGCTATTTGAAATATTGTAGTGGATGGATCTGCTGAAATTAACTTTTTAGACATTATCTCTCCTACAGATTTATTTAACAATGATTCATCCATAGTTCTCCATATCTACAATTGTATTTAACTTTGAGAGAATTATAAAGATAAACCAATACCGGTCATGCTAATTTGTTATGCCATCTTTGCCTTAATAATAAATCCTGTATTTTTCTAATCTCCTTGTGATTACAACGAAACAAAGAATTTAACCAAGTAGATAACAATGAAAACTGTGAAGGTACTCACACTAGATGATTTTGATCTAAATGGTAAAACCGTATTTCTTAGAGTAGACATGAATTGCCCTATTGATTCTAAAACTCTAGAAATTTCTGGTACTAAAAGAATCGAGGAAGCAATCGAGACAATCAAAGCGCTAGAAAAGTCAAAATTAGTTATTGCATCCCATCAGGGTAGAGTTGGAAATAATGACTATACTGGCATGGACCGTCATGCAATCGTATTGGAACAGTTACTTAATAAAAAAATAAAATACGTAGAGGATGTTATCGGCCAAGCCGCACAAGAGGAAATAAAAAATCTTAAAAATGGTGAGATTCTGCTGCTTGATAATCTTCGTTTGTGTGCAGAGGAAAATTATGAGTTCTCTCCAGAAGATGCTGCAAAAACTATCATGGTACAACGCCTTTCCAAATTATTTGACTTATGTGTTCTCGATTCGTTTCCTAGTGCCCACAGGGCACATCCCTCAATCGTAGGATTCCCATACGTGCTTCCTGCATGTGCAGGACGGATTGTAGAAAGAGAAGTTCGTAACTTGGATAATATTATGACTGTTGCAAAAGCTCCTCATGTGATAGTTCTTGGTGGATCTAAAGTTCCTGACAGACTAGAAGCAATAAAAATGCTGATTAAAAATGGACGTGCAGATCATGTACTTTTGACTGGTTTAATAGGAAATGTGTTTATGCGTGCACAAGCTCGAATAAAATATCCTTTGGGAATTAAAAGAGAGGAAGAAGTGGTGGCAAAAGCCCATGCGCTAATTGGAGAATATCCTGATGTATTCTCAACCCCTGTTGATGTGGCCATTGACAAAGATGGACAAAGAGTAGAACTGGATGTTAGAGAGTTACAAACGGGTGATAAAATTTATGATCTGGGTCCAAAAACTGTAGAACATTATTCAAAGATAATTGCAAGTGCTGGTACTGTATTCATTAGTGGACCTGCAGGATTCTTTGAAAAAGAAAACTTTAGTTTTGGAACTAAAAGTCTGCTCAATGCAGTTGCTGATTCTATGGCTACCACACTTGTAAGTGGTGGCCATCTTACCACTGCACTCAAGGAACAAGGTTTGGAAGAAAAAATAAACCACATAAGTACAGCAGGCGGAGCACTAGTTCTATATCTCACTGGTGAGAAATTACCTATGATTAAAGCACTTGAGAATGCTGCAATAAAGTATAGATCTGGTACATAAATTCATGAATTACATCATTCTTGGATTTTTGTTTATCTTTCTTCTCATTCCTGTTGTCAATATAAATGCGATTCCTGGTAAGACTGAACTCACATTACAAAATATTCAAGTTAGTCCACCATATCCAGAACTTGGAGAATACACAACAATCACTGCAGACGTTTATAATTCAGGTATATTTGAAACCAAATCATTTGCAAGTATAATCACTGTTGGTTATTTTATTGATGGAAAATTACTAGATATTGGTTACATTACTAATGTAATGCCTGGTATTGAAAAAAAGATACAAATATCATCCAAGCCAATTTGGCAAGCAGATTATAGTCCTCATACAATTAAAGTTGTGATAGATTATCATGACAGCCTTAATGATGAATATGATTCAGTTGATAACAATGTTCTGGAAAAAACACTTTTGCTACATCCACGCAATCATTTGAATATTCATTTAGTCTCTTCGCCTTCATATGTTGTGGAGGGTAAAAATACTCTGCTTACAATTAGTGCAAAGTTAGAAGGTGTTGATCCTGCAAATCCTATTGATAGGCAAGAAATTACTCTCAAATTAGATGATGAACAAATGACACTCCCAATACATCTGAATCAAACAGTTTATGTATCTAGAATGGTTAACTCGATGACTCCAGTAACGGTTGAATCTAGCTATAAGGGAGATACTAATTATTTGCCCTCAACATCATCCATGATTGTATACTCTATACCACAAGACACAAGTTCTGCAATAATTATGAAAATTATTGATATGAAAAATCAATTTAATTTTGAGAATCATACTTTTGAATTTGTAATATTTCAGGATTCATATGATAACTTGTTTGGGAAAATTTCTCCAGATACGACGCTGCATGATCTGACTACTCTCCTAGTATCCCTTCCCCCAAATCATGACTATTTTACGGAAGTCTATGTAGATGGTAAATTGGTTTTTCTAACTCCGCTGCAAGAACTACGTGAGTCTGATGTAATAGTGGAAGAATTACTTATTCCAGAATCCGCGGAAGTGAGATTTAGAGTGACAGATGAGTCTGGAAACCCATTAGAGAATGTCACAGTAAATAATTGGATATATTCTACAATCACAGACAAGGATGGGTTTACCGAGTGGATTGAAGTAC
>JAGQHF010000115.1 GCA_020431985.1 Nitrosarchaeum sp.
ACATTGGTCTCTTGGGATGCCAGTCCTCTGACAAGCTTTACCGAACCTGTTCCTCCTGCTAATACTGTGATCATTTTTTCTCCTAAAACTGTTAGAGTGTTCTACACTCACTACATATTACTTTTTCAAAATAGCCGATCTGATTTTCGGTTCACTGGATAAGTTTATTACTTCATTATATGCGAATTTTGTAGTGTCAAGGTCAATAGTATTACCAACTATCATTGCCGCATTACTTGTTTTCAGTATGGGTTCTACAGCATTTGGTGCACAGTTAGATGCAAGAATTAATCCTAATCAAGACTCTTCACCTTTTAAGATGAATTACCAAAAAACCTTCTTTATTGAGTACCCAAATGGAGGTCAGCTGTTTGACGAATTACATGCTAAAGAGTGGACTATCAATGGCAAAGCAGATTCTTCTAATTCTGGAGTGCAGACTTTAATGCAAAAATTAAATGAAAATATTAAGAGCGACGGAAGCCAAGCAAGGATTTCTGACCTTAACGTAACTTATGATATTCATCTCAAGGGCAGAAACATTAACACTTCGATTGATTACAAGATAATTCTTGAGGGAACACTAACTGATTATGTAATCACCAAAGATCAAACAAGAACATTGATTGATTTGGGTTGGAGAGGTATTTCTACTAATGAAAAAATAGTAATTGATGGAGTTGATATCAACCATCCAATAAATCTCATTGAAGAACAAGAACCACTGCTTTATAGCATTGTATCTGGAACCGAGGCAGAAGAAGTTTTTAACAAGAATATGATTAATGCTGATTTCATACTAGAGCAACCTCTAACAAATTGGCACTTTTTGTTTGATCCTACTGGCATTAATGTTGATGCAGGTACATTTGGCCTAAGTGAGCAAATATCTGGATTTGTCGTTTCTAGCTGGACTATGGGAGAAAGTAGCCTGAGAGAAGGTAGACAAGTGGAAAGAGTTCACGAAGCCGAAACTGTTGCGGATCAAAGATATGTTTTCCGTAGTGTACAGTCTTCTGACCAAGGAAATCTCTACGCCATTGGATTTGGAGCATTAGATATTCTAGATGGTGTTGAAATAGCAGGAGTAACTCCAAGACCTCCTGAGGGTTACGCAACAACATCTACTGGTGAATTCCCGATTTACATTGTATATGGTATGGCCGCTATGGCTGCAATTGGTGGCGGTGCATTCTTTATGTTTAGCAATAGAGCCTTGAAAAACCAACAAGAAGGTCAACAAGGAATTGATCCATCCAGACTCGTTGGATATCAAACAAGTTCATCTGCAGGTGGTTATCAAACCAATAGAGGTGAGGCACAACTAAGAGATGAATCAGATTACCAACAGACACGTAGTCATTATGATGCCCCACAACAAAGCAACTCTCCTCCATCTTCTACAAGTGTTGAGGAAGCTGCATGTGGATGTGCAGCATCAGCTGAAATGGGCTCTGAATGTGATTGTGAAATGCAAGGTTCGTGCTTGTGTGACGGTACATGCAGATGCAATGCCGACGTATGTAAAGAACACGTAAGCTCACTTCGATAAATCTTAATTTTAAAATAATTGTGTGCTGGGAGTAACCCTCCTTCTGTTTTCACGATATTTCGCTTTGCAGCCTACCTGAACATGGTGCAGGAACCTACTGTTCTGTTTGGCTTTGCTCCATATGGGACGGATTTTTCATTCCTTTACTGACAACCTCAGATTTTGTCATCACAGTGCGTCAGATTGGATATTTTCTGTTCCGTTGCCAACCATCTCTGGTTATCTATCTCCAGATCATATCTCCTGCAAGGAGGGAGGAGTTTCCTCTGCCGTAGCAGCATGTCGTGCTCCAGCTCACCTATTTACTTATCATTCATTCAATTTGAAGATTGTTTTTTGGTTTTTGACCTATAATGAATAAAGTACCGTGCTCTCTTTTCCATTTCTCTTTTCCATCCTTGTCTTTTATCTGCATAATCTTTACATCAAAGCCTGCATCTCTGAACATCTTTGTCCATTCTCGTCTTGAATACAGATGCATCTTCACCTTCATCATTCTTGACCATTTTATGGTGTCTTTGTTATCTGTGTAAAAATCAGTACCACAAAAAAATTTTCCTTCAGAGGTCATCATCCTGAATATCTTTTTTAATGATTCTTCAACTGACTCAACATAATACAAAGATTCCATCGCAAAAACAAAGTCAAATTTTCCTCTATATTTCCAAGATTTCAGATCTGTGTGGATGAATTTCTCTTTTTTTGATATTTTCTTTTTATTTGCTTGCTCGATCATCTTTTTGCTTTTATCAATTCCTATTGCTTTTTTACAATTTTCTTCATTAGCAATCTTCCTAATAACCCATCCATTACCACACCCAATATCAAGAAACGAGAATGATTTTTCAAACGAAATTGTATTGAGAAATTTAATTACATTTTTGGAGTGCTCTTTTTCCATTTTTTCTGCTTTACCGTTTTGAGCCCATTCATCAAAAATTTTCCTCGTGGCATCCATGTTCTTCATCTTTTAATTTATGCTCATCTTAACTTCCTAATCATAAATAAATCTCACATTACATTAATTTTTTGAGGACTTGACCAAGTTGAAGAGCTGTCTAACTGCTAATTTTGGATGATGTGTTGCTAATTTTATCACGTTTGTTAGTCCAAAATCTGCTTTGATAAAGTCCAAAAACTCTTCAGGTTTTAACTCTTTGATAATTTCTAGCTCTTTATCCCATTCTAAATCCGATAAATTTATCCATCTGTCTTGAACCTTTCCTGCTGAGTTTATTTTTGATTGTATTTCTTTTTTCCATCTGTTTTCATATGGTGACAGAGCCTCTCTGTCTGTATTACCTTTTTTTATAGCATCAGAAGCAACCTTTCCTGCAATTCTTCCAAATTTTATTGCATATCTGATTCCCTCTAAAACAAGAGGATTTGCTTGACCTGCCGAATCTCCAACAAGTATCAAATTATTGAACACCGTTTTTCTACTCAAACCATCATTTGGAATTAACCCATAATGAAATTCTATTGGGGTGATCTTTCCTAGATTCTTAATCGGACCTGCCTTGATTCTGATCAATTCTTTTAGTCTTTCTGTAGGATCTACTGCTGAATCAGGTTTTCCTATGCCAACTCCTATTCTTACGATATTTTCTGATACTGGAAATATCCATGCATATCCAGCTGGAGAGTATTTTTGTCCTACCATCAACCACCAGGTGTCAGTATCTGACTTTTCTACTCTTGCCTCATATTCTGCTCCTGCTCCAAAACGCTTCCACTGTGTAACAAAATTCATTGTTTTCGATACTGTCGAAGCAAATCCACTTGCATCTACAATAACCTTGGCATGATACTCTACTTTCCCTTGCTGATCTGTTCCACAAACTCCTATGATGTCTCCGCGGTCATTTCTTATTACGTCGTTTATGATTGTTTTAACAAAAATTTCTGCACCTTGTTTTTCTGCTTGACTGGCAAGCCATCTGTATGTCTTACGTACATCTAACACTGCAGCTTTTGGTTCTGTGTCGCTGATTGTGACTTGATTGTTTGGGGAACAAAAAGAGTAATTTTTAACAGGATTATAACAATCTCTTGGAATTCCAAATTCCATAATATCCTTAATCCATGTGACTCCACTAGTTCTTACTGTCTCTGCAATGGAATCCTCTTTTTCTAAAACGGCTACCTTGATTCCCTTTTTTGCTGCTTCATAAGCAACTGATGATCCGGCTGGTCCTCCTCCAACCACGACTAGATCATAATCCAATTTTCTTACCAACCCATCTTTCTGATAAATAATTGCAATTTTGAATGTTGTTATTCTACTTTCTTAATACTGGAGTTCCGGTCGAATCATTTTCTCTTTCTGGATCAAATGTACTCATATGTGCCGGATCTCTGTGCATGTAACTGTGTGTTTCCCCCTCTTTTTTCCTACAAAATTTCGAATGGATAGTTTCTTGTACCTTAAGCGTATCCTCATTCTCATGAAATAATCTTTGTCCGCAATCTGGACAGATGCTTTCAGGCATGTTCCCACTGACATTCAAATCTATTTAGATGTTTCATCTTTAACACTGTACTGCAAACTGAAGCTTTAGATGCAATATGCTACTAAAACAACTATGCCCAATATTGAAGTATCGTCATTTTTATTCTGGTCTGGAATTACTGCCCTCTTGATGGGTGTTACGGGTTTTAGCTATAGGCAATATCTCAAAAGGAAAAAATGAGATACTTGTATATTGTTAAATGATATCTGGAGCGTTTTTAACCAATGCTGGAATTGTTAGTATGCCGATCCATTTTTTTGGTAGTTGTTCAGAATCAAGATTATCATTAACGGATTTTTTGTGTCGATACTTGAGGAACGAATATACAAAAAGACGAGATGCTTGAATATTATTGCCCCGTAAGAATCATCTAAAATCAATTTATGTATGAAGGTTGTTTATGCAAAAATTATTGAAGGTTTGTCTATCCTTCAGATGCTGTTTTTCCACCATCTACATTTAGAATTGTTCCTGTTACCCAATTGGCTTCGTCTGATGCCAAAAACAAGACTGCATTTGCAACATCCACTGGTTCTCCAATTCTTGCAAGTGGGAGTCTTTCTTCTAGTACTTTACGTGCATGTGGATCATCTAGGTAAGGCTTGATCATGCCTGAATTAATAATTCCTGGATTCACACAATTACATCTGATATTTCTCCTAGCGTACTCTACTGCAATTGCCTTTGTAAACATGGATATTGCAGCTTTGGTCGATGCATATGCTGCCAAATGTACTCTTGGTATTGCTCTTTCTCCTGAAATTGAGCCGATGTTTACAATTGCTCCGCTCTTCGATTCGTACATTTTTTCAAGTACTGCTTTTGTCATGAAAAATACTCCAAACATATTGACATCTATTAGTTTCTTGATGTCAGACTCTTTCATTGTATGAAAGTGAACTGGATCGTTAATTGCACCTGCATTGTTCACTAGAACATCAATTTTCCCATACTCATCGATTATCTGATTTACAGATTGTTGTACCTGTGATGGATCTGTCAAATCACATGAAATTGATACAGTGTACTCTTCATTTCCAATTTCTTTTCTTGCTTTTTCCAATCCTTCCAGATTACGTGCAACAAGAATTACCTTAGCTCCTTCTTCTACTAATCTCTTTGCGACTCCTTTTCCAATGTCACTAGAAGCTCCTGTAACAATTGCTACTTTTCCCTTCATTCGCATAGGTCTACTCTACTTATCTAACTTATAGAATTTTTGGTCAGAGTTGTAACGATTCATCTCAAATGTTGTTGATTTTTGAAATGTATGCCAGAATCCCCGTATAGTCCAACTTTCCAAAACCTTGCATAACTGCGTCATTGTATACTTCATCCGCTTTTTTTATCATTGGTAGTTCTATGTTATTACATCTTGCAGTTTTTACTATTGTGCTTGCATCTTTTTTCAAATTTTCAAGAGTAAATGTAGCCTCAAATTGATCCTGGATCATTTTATATGCTTTATTTTGACTCATTCCAGTTTTAAAATACGTTGAATTGAGAACGTCAAGAAATTTTTTTGGATCTATGCCCTCTTTTCTAACCAGTGTTATTCCTTCTGATAGTGCAAGAGCCAACATCGTGATTTGTAGATTCATTGCAAGCTTTATGGCATGCGCCACTCCGTGTTCTCCTAAAAAGAATACTTTATTCCCAATGGTCTCTAACACTTCTTTGAAGTCTCTAAAAGTCTGCCTGTCTCCTGATGCCATGACCACTAAATTTCCTGAGACTGCTACATTTGGTCCTCCCATTACGGGAATGTCTATCTTTTTAATTCCATTTTTTTCAAATTGTTGTGAAATTCCCTTTGATTCAACAGGGTCAATTGTACTCATGTCTGCAACTGCAAGGCTTCCATGTTTTCCAAATACGATGCCATCTTTTTCAAAAGATACATCATTTACTGCTTTTGCATCTTTGACTATGATAATCACAAAATCTGATCTTTCTGCAACTTCTTTTGGAGTCTTGGCAACTTTAGCACCTTTTTCCTTCAGATGTCCTGTTTTCTCATTTGTTCTATTAAATACTGTCAAATCATATCCTGATTCTAGCAGATGCTGTCCCACTGCATTTCCAAGCATTCCTGTTCCTATGATTCCAATCTTCATCTCAATCTCCATTTAATGCCGTTCTTCATCTTTTATCTCCCATTGGTTGTTACCAAACCTTGACACTTCAAACTCAATCTGACCTATTGTTTTTTCTCCTTTTCTTACTTTGGCATAATCAAACTTCTTGAGTCTATAGACCCGTTCTTTTGGTTTGTAACCTCCTTCGATTATCTTTATTTTAAACCGTTTACTTGCTTTAACTATCAATTTTCTTGCACTCTGTACATCTCCTATCCACGAAAACATTTCAAAATCTCCAAAATTTTTTGTGTGTATGACATACCCATAGAGTCGTGCTTCCAACTTCGTTTTGTTGGATTTGGCTTGTTCATTAAGCCATAAAACTACTTCGTCCCCATATCCATTCTCTATACCGAAAGTCTCAGAATCTCCCATGATTCTAGGATTTACTTGAAACCATAATAATTATTTCATGGTTGTTAAACTAAAATATCGTTTTTTATAAACACACTTATGATAACTGTAGACTGCAAGGACGTATCGTCTATAAAAAATGAATTACTAGTTTATGTTTCTGATCAGGTTGCTGCAATACCTACCATCAAAAACCATCAATTTACATTATCAATGTTTGATGATGGCCCTGTTGACACATCCGTAGTAATTTCATCTATTAAAGAATTTTTGGATTCTATTGGAGAAGGTAATAATTTTGCAGTAATCATGTATAATGATGTGATTGCAATAAGATCCATTACTGGAAAATCAATCGATAGAGAGCCTTCCACTACTCAACCTGGGTTGTTTTCATGTGCTCATTGCGGGTTTATAACCCGGTTTGAGATAGAATATCACAACCATTTAAAACTACACTATATCTAAAAACCTAGTCCTTTACACACTAAGCGCAGCTGTGTTTTTGGAATTTCTTCCCCAACTACAAAATCATATTGAGGAAACTGATTCTTGTATTCTTTCGCAAAACTAAAAGCTACTTGTTTTGTTTTGAATTGCGTCCTTACTTCATCTAAACTAGTCTCGATTCCTGATGAATCATAAATCTTAACCGTGTGTTGACTCGGTGACACATAACATCTTGTGCTGAAATACCAGATAATAGCAAGTGAACCTACAAAAAATCCTGTAATGAATTTGTCTAGCATTCTATTCACAGAATGAATTTAATCAGGATCTTTATAAGGACTAACCATATCAAAAAAACGTGGAAAAATTTCATAAAAATAACGTAACAAAAATCTATTGCTCAAAATGTGATTCTATTTTTGATTCTCGTAAAAAGTTCGAGAGACATCTAGAAGATCATAATTCTATATCTTGCGAAACATGTCCTATCGATACAGTTTTGTCTAAAATAGCTAGTTTGTTTAGAAGAAACCGATCACACAACTTGGAATAAGTTTTTTAAATAATTTTTAGCGAACAGAAGATGTGAAAAAAATTCTTATTTTCGCAGGGGTAGTTGCAGCCGCAATCATGAGTATAGCAGCATCGCTTTCTACATCTTCCGAAAATATCGATTTGGATATGGACAGAACCCATGGAACAATATCTACTGCAATGGGTTCCTCCATTTTAGGAAGCCCGATTGCCCCAATAACGATTATTGAGTTTGGTGACTATCAGTGCCACCAATGCTATAACTGGTTTCACAATACAAAACCAGCAATTTTTGAAAATTATGTGGACACAGGCAGAGTCAATTTTATTTTTGTTGACATGGCTTTCTTGGGACGCGATTCTCCAAAAGCAGCCCAGGCTTCATATTGTGCAGAGGATCAAGGAAAATACTGGGAATACCATGATCTCTTGTATCTTTCGCAAGAACCACAAATCGATAATGGCTGGGCGAATCCAGAACGATTAAAGGCATTCGCATTCAATTTGGGCCTAGATATGGAATTGTTTGAGAACTGTCTAGATTCTGGTAAATATTCTAAAAGAGTCCAGTTTAACATAGATGAAGCTAAAAAACACGGTATTAATGGAACTCCTGGATTCTTTATCGTCGGACCTGATGGACAGCAAAAAATCAGTGGTGCCCAACCTTATTCTGTTTTCAAACTAGTTTTGGACTCAATGATTTGACATGGCCAAAATAATCTCTCTTGTATTCTCCAATCACTATTACGTTGTCGCTTCTTGTTCAATTTTTATTCTGATGACACTAGGTTTGTTGATAATCTCAGAGTATGTTTTTCTGGAGCCTTACGTGACCGGTCATGTTCAACAAGGTACTGAAATTGGCTTTGTACTGATTTTTATCTTATCTGGCTTATCTTCACTTGTGATTCCAATGAATATCTATCGAATTAAATCTCTTAACCTTTCAAAAAGAAAGGTTGGCGGAAGTGTTTTTGGATCATTCGTAGGTTCTATTGCAGGTGCTTGCAGCTGTGGCCCAATTGGTTTTGCAGTGATCTCTACTTTTGGTAGTGTTGGTGCCACGGCGTCTGCATTTTTGACAAATTTTGAGATTCCAATCCGAATAGGAGCAATAATTATCTTGTTGATAACATATTACACCACAATCAGGTCATTAAGGATAGAATGCAAGCTAAACTTCTAATTTGATTTATCATTAATTACAATTTAGGCAAATTTTTACAACCTTGAAATGCATCTTCTTGAATATTTTACAACTCTTATGACATTACTCTACATCCCAGTACGACCCGCAAGACGAGATTCTGAGGATGAAGAATTAGATGATGAATAATTATGCCGATTATTTTATCTGTGTAAATGAGTGGTTGGGTACACGTATATCTCCAGTTATTTTTGGATGAAATATTTTTGATAGGATTTCTAAACCTGTCACCGTTCTAATGCTTGGTTTGCTAAAAAATGAGTTGGCATCCACAGCAAAGACCTTTTTATTTTTTACTGCTGGAATTTCTTTCCATTCCGTTCTATCTTTTAGGAACGCATTATACTCCGAAATCGTTCGATTTATGCCAAATCCACACGGCATAAGAATAATTATTTCTGGGTTCGCCAGTGTGATTTCCTCTATGCTTAACCTTGTTGAATGCTCCCCCTTCCTGCTTATCATGTTGATGCCCCCTGCAATTTCTATCATCTGTGGAATCCAATGACCTGCGGTAAAAAATGGCTCAATCCATTCTATCGCTATTATCCTTGGTTTTCTCTCTAATTCCACGATAGTTTTAATTTTCTGGATTCTCTTTTCAAGCAATCTGATGATCTCTTTTGCTTTTTCCTCTCTTTCCAAAATTGTTCCTAACTCTTTCACAGATTCTATGATTTGACTAAAGTCATGAGGATTCATAGAATGTATGAGTGGCTCCTTTTCTAGAATTCTAACTGCCTTGTTTACTTGACTAGTGTATGCTGCACAGACCTCGCAAGTCTCTTGAGAAATAATTAGATCAGGTTCTGCATCAATTAGATTTTTTTCATCTAACACAAAAATATCCTTTTTCTCAAATAATAACCTGCAAGTTTTTTTATCAATGTCTTTACTGGAAAGGCTTTCAGAATCTATGACAGATCTTATCACACATGGTTTCTTTGCAGCATCATCTGGAAATTTGCATTCGTGAGTTACTCCATATAGCATATCTTGGACTCCAAATTCATACAATAATTCTGTCGCGCTTGGCAGAAATGATACAATTCTGTTAATTGACATAATCTGTCAATTTTTCCATGACGCATTATATGTTTACTAGATGTCAATTTGAGCAAGTAGACAATTTAATAAAATCTATTATTGAGATACACAGTATTGCACCAATCCTCTCAGGATATACGAAAATCCATACTTGCTAAATGGCATGAGATCTTGTCAAAATATGGAAATCTTCTAACTTCTGATAATGTGAGTGGTTCTAGCCCTCCATCTGTGTTTGTGGGATCTTATAATTATCCAAAAGTGTTTGTGGGGCCAATGGTTCCTCCCATTCACGGTGATACTGAATTACTTGACAATCCTGAAAAATGGGCAGGTAAATCGCTAGAAGAGATTGTCAATTTTAGGCTTAACCTAGTACGTGGTGTCCAAAAGATATCCGTTGATAACGTAGATGGCAGGTACATTGAGAACTTACAGGAACTTTCCATGTCTTCCAAATCAATTGATTCTGATTTGAAGTTTTACAGACCTATCGGCCATGTGTCTTTAGATGGAGAAAGTGCTCCTTTTGGTCCGATGGGAGAAATAAAATCTATTAAATTCTCAAATTCATCTGCAAACAAGTTCATTGAAAAGGCATTTTATGACCGTGATTTGGGTGCACAAGATGCAGTAATCAGTCTATATAACTCTGGGATTGAACTATCAAAAATCCAAAAATGCTTTAGCATGGGCATGTTTGGTAAAACTAGGAAGCTCGTTCCGACAAGATGGAGCATCACAGCTACTGATGATACAATTTCTAAATATCTTGTTGATAAAGTTCTGGAGTTTGATCTAATCGATTCCTACCGAGTTTTCCACTACAGTCATCTTGGGAACATATTCTCAATAGTACTGTTTCCACACAGATGGCTTTATGGGATGACTGAAGCTTGGTATTCTAATGGTGTATTGGGATTTGGTTCTGATTCCGAAGACGCACGTGGTATTGACCATCCTCCTGCAATTGCAGGCGCTTACTATGCAGCAAAACTGTCAATTGCCGAATATTTGCTTAAGAATAGTTTTCAGTCAGGAGTGATCGTTTTAAGAGAAATTCAACCTGAATACTCAATACCTGTTGGTGTGTGGCAAGTAAGAGAGGGAATACGCAGTGCAATGCACCAAGAATATCTGGTTGCTGACAGTTTGGATGCTGCATTGGATCTGGCATCTAAAAAAATGAGTATAAGTAAAAATGAATGGCTTAGCCACGGGAATCTGCTAGAACTAATTCAGCAAAAAACAATGCATGATTTCTTTTAACACTACTTATCTCTGACAGTTGAGCTATTTATTGGACTATTTCTACGCATAGTATGGTGCAAAACTGGAATCTGTTAGCAGGAATTGGGATTATTTCTAGCCCTGTTATCTTTGCTCTTGTCGCATTTCCAGACACTTTTAGTCTTAGCTGGAATCAGGGTAGAGGTGGCTTTCTCTTTGCTCTTGTGTTTGTCGTGGCTGAATTGATAGGGCTAAAAATTGTTATATCTAAAAAAAAATTATTTGCAACAATCCCAATTGCTTTTACCGTTATTTTCTATTTAACATGGCTAGAAAATGGTCTGCGCGACTACATAATTGAATCTGCAACACATTACAATGTCCAACTAGAATTTTCTTGGACATGGATGTGGGACTTTGTGGTGATGACTGCTTTTGTAATGTCTACTCTAAGCATATATTTTGGAAGTAGATGGATTCGTCTTGCTCCTGCAGGCCCCATTTTTTTAGGTGGCAGCGCAATAATTTTGTCCTTAGATGCCTTCTTCCCATATGATTCCCTAGGCCCACTACAATATGTTGTTCCATATTTGGTTCAAACGAATGTATGGTTGGTCTCGTTATTTGATCTTGGTACGGCAACCGCCCGTGATAATATAATGTTCCTAAAAGGTGACTATGGCCCCATGGTACTTCAGGTTTTTTGGCCTTCTGCAGGTGTGCATAGTATAATCATTTACTCTCTTGTAATGGGCGCATTTTTGTTGAAAATGAATATTCCAAGAAATAGAAAATCTGTCTATTTTGCTTTAGGGATTTTTGGAACAATCATAGTTAACGTGATAAGAATATTCTCTTTGTCATGGTATGCATTAAAGGTAACAACAGATGCCCAACAATGGGAAGAATTTCACTCAGTTGCTGGAGAGATCTTATTCTTACCTTGGTTGTTCATATTCTTACTAATTGTTATACTCGTTGAATCTAGACGCTTGAAAAAACTTGAAACCTGATACTAAAAATAACTGGTGATACTGCTTTGACCTGTTAGATCTGAGAGTTCTGAAATTTTAATTCCTAGTCTTCTCACCATGCCCTCCTGATCAATAAGAGCTTCTTTCAGTAATTGTTCTGAATTTTTGTGTATTTCCTCCAGACTGTTTGTTGGATTTTTTAACATTCTTGATTTTGTTCTAGTTGTCAAATCGGATTGCACAAACTGAATTCCCAGGGATTTGAACATTTTGTTGTTTTTATTTGCAACTTCATGTATCTCATCACACAATATGTGTAAACTTTCGAGTAAAAAACCGTAGTCTTTTGAATCTTCCTTCAGCGTAATTATTTTACTGTATTGAATTGTAGGTTCCCTCTCTTTTACGGGTTCATTGTCAATTCCTCTTGCTGAATTGAAAATATACGTTCCAATTTTTCTACCAAATTCTCTGTTTAAGGCAAACACATCCAATTTTTTCAAGTCCTTTATTGTGGCAAAATTCATTTTGACAAACTGTTCTTCTGTTTTCTTACCAATTCCTGGAATCACTCTTATTTTCAAAGGTTCTAAGAAACTTTCGACTTCTTCAGGCATTATCACTGTCAATCCATCTGGTTTTTTAAAATCTGACGCTATTTTTGATATCAGTTTGTTGGGTGAAACTCCAATTGAACATGTTAGTCTTATTTTCTCTCTAATGATGTTCTTTACTTGCTGAGCCAGATGGCTTGCTTTTTTGAAGTCTCCTTGTGTTCTTTTAGTGACTTCTAAATACGCTTCATCCCTCCCTACATATTCAAAAGTATCTGAATTCTCCTTCATGATTTGCATTGCTCTTTCAGAAATCTCTGAATAATAGTCAAAATCTACAGGTAAAAAGATGGCATCATTCTTACCGCTCAATTTTTTTTTTGCAAAAATTATTGGCATTCCAGATTTTACTCCTGATTCTCTTGCAATGTAGTTTGCAGTAGCAATAGCTCCACTGTCTCCTCCTCTGTCTGAGAACACACAAACACATACTGGTTTTGATTTTAATTCCGGCGTACGTATCTCCTCACATTGTGCATAAAAATAGTCAAAATCGATGTGGAAAACTATTCTATTGTCCATATTTTTGATTGGTTTGTTGGATATTACAATATTTTGTATTAATCTAAATAATACACATGACTATGTCAAGTATGGATTATCCAATTTCATCTAACAGTGATGGAGTGAACATAAGACCTGAATTGATGGAAAAAGAGAAACTGTATTATTGTATATTCAAAGACAAAATTATTTTGGTATTCAAAGATATCCAAGATAATCTGAATTGCTATGAGATTGAAGAATCAGATTTGGTAAACAAAATAAAAAACTCAAAAAATGATGATGAATCTGAACGGATTTTTGAAGACTATGTAACATCAAAACCTCAAAAATTAAATAAAAGCCAGGATGATTTTATTTAGACCACATTGAGTAATGAACAAAAGCCTAACGATGCAGAAGAAATACTATCTGAATTTCAAGATTCACAATCCGAACCCCAACTAGAAGCTCCCGAACCAGAACCCCAACTAGAAGCTCCCGAACCAGAACCCCAACTAGAAGCTCCCGAACCAGAACCCCAACTAGAAGCTCCCGAACACACATCTGATTCGACAAATA
>JAGQHF010000116.1 GCA_020431985.1 Nitrosarchaeum sp.
CAGGAGTGGCAAACTCAGCCGCCACAACCATGTCTATTTCATTTTCTCTACCAGCAGAATCAAACAACAAGACGAATTCTCCACGTTTTAATGATTGCAATCCAGATTCAAGAGACATGTATCGAGAAAAGACCAAGTTCCGATTATAAAGTTTACTAAAATATTGGTAGTTACCATAAAAATGGTAGAAAGCGAAATCTATTTTAGAATATATTTACCCAAAATGTCAGTTTCAATATTAATTTTGTCGCCTATTTTTCTTGTTTGAAAATTTGTAACTTCAATTGTATGAGGAATCAAACAGACAGAAGCTAGATTCTTTTTAACATCAACCACAGTAAGGCTAATTCCATCTACTGCAATAGAGCCTTTTTTAACTACATACTTTGCCAAACTTTTTGGCACTTCAAACCAGACTTGAACCTCCTTGGGTTTTTTTTGAATTTTTTTTATGATTCCCACTCCATCAACATGTCCCAAAACAAAATGGCCTTCAAGTCGTTCGCCAGCTTTAAGACTTCGCTCAATGTTTACAATTCCACCTACTTTGAGGTTACCAAGATCCGTTTTTTTGGTAGTTTCTTCAATCATCTCAAAAACACAATTAGGTTTAGATAGTTTAGTGACAGTAAGGCAGACCCCGTTGAGTGCAACACTTTGCCCAATCTTAAGTCCTTTGGCATATTTACCGAGGTTTACTGTCATTTCGATTGCACTTCGGTTCTTAGTATTCTGGGTAATTTTTTCTACCTTACCGATGCCCTCAATAATTCCAGTAAACATGCTTTATTTGAAAAATTTCGTTTATAAATTGATTTAGAAACTGTGAATCATTTAGAACATGTATTAGCTATATGCTCAGAAAGAATTTCATTGTGAATTAAGCCAGATTGATACACCATATAGTTAATTAGTATAGTTAGTAGATTGTTTATCTAATTTGTATCATAGTTTGTAATAAAAAGGAATAATAAATTATCCTAGATTCTGAAGTTGTTTTACAACAGTATTCATCTCTGAAACAATTTTCTTTTGCTCTATGACATCTTTTGATTTTAGAAACGCTTTCTGTAATTCTGAAAGAGAGTTTCTAAGATCTTGTGCATGAGAAGGTTTTTCCGTAATGCCTATTCTTGTTATTGGAATCGATTGGTCAGCATTTATTTGTAGTTTAGAAATTTTTGCATCACATCCATAGCAGGGCGAATCTAGATCATTTTCATATCTAGGCAGCTTACCATTTGCATCAAAATATGATTGAATGTCAACCTGTGCAAGGTTATGTTTGATGTTGAGTTCTTTTATGATGCTTTGCATTTCAATTTTAGGCATGTTAGCATATTTGACATATTGTTTCATGGCTTCGTGATACGAACCTCCATTATTTAGAACAGAATCTCGCGCTTCTCTTGCAATTGAGATTTTGGCCTGTAGATAGTCAAATTGATCCCAAAAAATATCGTAATTTGTTGCATTTAGTTTTGAAACATATTTTGTAAAGGCATTTCTAGGAGTAAACTCTTCATAAGTTTTCTCCATTCTCTCCAGTTGGGATTCTAATGACTGTTTAGCTAGAAGTCGTTGTTCATCGATGAGTTTTTGTTGGGCATCACGTATTTTTTTAGCTTCTTGAGCATTTAGGAATTCTTTTTTTGAGAGGTCAATTTTTGCAAGTATGTCTTTGGATATAGGATTTGTTTTTAGTTCATCGCCTTCAATTTTTTGGAAACTTGTTTGTGCAAAAACACTTGGTATAAAGCAAGACATTAAAAAAGCAGTCACAATAACAGA
>JAGQHF010000117.1 GCA_020431985.1 Nitrosarchaeum sp.
TAGCGGGGAGTAGATTTGAACTACTGATTTGCGGGTTATGAGCCCGCCGGGATGACTTAGCCCTAAACAGTCTGACTTCCCCACCCCGCTAATTCAATTGTGTCTGCGAGCCGTATATACGCTTTCACATTCTTGAAAGTAATTAATAGGATCCACAAAAATTTGTAATATGAATAAAAAATTCCAAATAGCTGCAATTGTGGGCGCAATTATATTTTCAGTCTTTATACTTACTTCATCCGATCCAATACCTATTCCTGAACCTACTTCGTACAAATCCAACAATGAATCTGTTCTTGTACTTGCCGAGAATCTTGATTCACCACGTGCAATAGCAATTTTTGATAATAGGGTTTTTGTCACTGAAAAAAATGGCCTGATAAGAGTAGTTCAGGACAATAAATTGTTGGACGAACCCCTTGCTACACTAAGATCTGCAAATCCTTTTGATGGAGGATTACTTGGAATTACACTACATCCAGATTTTTCTGAAAATCATTTAATTTACGTATACATAACGTACGAGGAAGACGGATATCTCTGGAATAAAATTCTGCAGATCCAAGAATCTAACAACAAGCTAACTGATGCAAAAACTATCTTTGACAAAATACCTGGTTCTGCATTTACTAATGGTGGATTTTTAAAATTTGGACCTGATGGCAAATTATACATAGGTACAGGAACCGTCTCAGACTCATCTCATTTACCTCAAGATGTGAATTCATTGGCAGGAAAAATATTGAGACTTAATGATGATGGAACCATTCCTAACGATAATCCATTCTTGGACTCACCTGTGTATACGTTGGGGCACAGAAATCCACAAGGTATGACTTGGGATGAATCCGGCAACATGTATCTTGCTGAGTTTGGACCAGAAAAAAATGATGAAATTAATCTTATTATACCTGGCAAGAATTATGGATGGCCTGAACAGCAGTGTAAAGGTAATCAAAAGTTTGAAAATGCAATAATGTGCTATGACCCGAGCATAGAACCATCTGGAATATTGTATTATACAGGAGAAAGAGTTTCACTAGAATCGCCATTTTTAATGGCATCACTTAGAGCAACAAGCTTGTTTCAAATAGATTTTGATAAAGGACTTAATTCTCAAAAAACAGTATTAAGTGGAATCGGCCGTATCCGTGATGTTGCACAGGGTCAAGATGGCAGCATTTATGTGATAACTTCAAATACTGATGGGAAAGGATTTCCAGACAATATGGATGACAAACTACTAAGGATTCTGAAGTAATATGACAGATTCAAACATATCCAAGTTTTTTGAGAAAACAAGAAATGAAAGACTAGATGTAGTGAAAAATTTTGCAAAATTATCTGATGAAGAGATGCAATTTTTACAAGACAATGACGGTGGAATTTCGTTTGAGAAAGCAGATAAAATGGTAGAAAATGCAATTGGGACATTTTCTTTACCTCTTGGCGTTGCAACTAATTTTTTGATTAATGATAAAGATTATCTTGTCCCAATGGTAATAGAAGAGCCATCAGTAATTGCAGCCGCATCTAAAGGTGCAAAAGTTGCCAGAATAAAGGGCGGATTCACCGTCTCTGCTGATGAATCTTATAGCATTGGACAAATTCAGGTTTTAGATGTCGATATTCCTATCAGTATTCAAAAGATTCATGATTCCAAGAAAGAGATTCTCGAGTTAGCAAATTCCAAAAGCAATACTCTGTCAAAAATGGGTAAGGGTGCAAAAGAGATCACATGTAAGGAGATATCTACTCCATCAGGAAAAATGCTAATAGTTGAGCTTGTTGTTGATGTGGGTGATGCCATGGGTGCAAATGTGACAAATACAATGTGTGAAGCAGTTTCACCTCTGATTGAGAAATTAACAGGAGGTAGAACTCTACTGCGTATACTCTCAAACTATTCTACAAGAAGAATGGTAAAAGCCAGGGCAATTTTTGATAGGAATGCTGTAGGTGGGGATGAAGTTGTTGATAACATATTGTTGGCTTATCAGTTTGCCGATAATGACATTTACAGAGCAGTCACTCATAATAAGGGAGTTATGAATGGGGTGATAGCTGTTGCCAATGCAACAGGACAGGATAATCGAGCAATAGAAGCTTCTGCAAACGCATATGCTGCTAGATCCGGGCAATATCGCTCTTTGACTTTATGGAATAAAGATAAGGAAGGTAACCTTGTCGGCTCATTGGAATTACCATTATCTGTGGGAATTGTAGGGGGTATAGCAAATGTACATCCTATAGCCAAAATTTGTATAAAAATTCTAGGTGTGGCCTCTGCGCAAGAATTGGCTTGTGTTATGGCTGCAACCGGACTGGCACAAAATTATAGTGCTATACGTGCTTTGGCAACTGAAGGTATTCAGAAAGGACATATGCGACTACATGCAAGAAATCTGGCAGCCGCGGCTGGAGCTAATCCTGACCAAATTGATGGCATTGTACAAACAATGATACAAGAAAATAAGATCTCACTGGATAGGGCAAAAGAATTACTGAGATAAAAATAAACATCCAATTATATATCAAGAATCCAAAAAATTCAGTAGTGTCTCAGGTAAAATTTGCAATACCAAAGGGCAGTTTGGAAGAAGCTACCTTTCAGCTACTGGAAAAAGCATGGACTACAGTTAACAGAAAAAGCAGAACATACCGAGTATACCTTGATGATCCAAAGATTATTGTAAAAATGCTAAGGCCTCAGGAAATCCCAACTTTGGTCTCAGAGGGATTGTATGATGTAGGTATCACTGGAAAAGATTGGGTGGCTGAAACTAAAGCCGATGTAAAACCAATCTTGGATTTAGAGTATGGTAAAATCAGGTTAGTAATTGCATTTCCTGACAAGCATGCTTACAAAAATATTGACGAGATGATCGCCGATTATGCCAAAAAGAAAAAAATTCTTCGAATTTCTTCAGAATATCTTACAACTGCAGTAAAATTTCTAAAGCAATCCAAGTCCTACAAAAAATATCATGGTAACAAGGAGCCACTAGTTGTTACACCTTGGGTCCGGCTTGGCTCAAACAAATTGGTTCAGATTCATCTCTCTTTTGGAGCAACAGAAGCAAAACCTCCTGAAGACGTAGATGCAATAATGGATGTTACAGAAACTGGTACTACTCTAAAACAAAATAAACTAAAAATTGTAGATGAAGTAATGACTTCCACAGCCCACTTGATTGCAAATAAAAATTCTCTGGACGATCCTACAAAACGTGAAAAAATATTTGATATTTTAACACTAATGCGTGGTGCCGTACATGGTAGAAAATACTTGCACATCTATCTCAATGTAGAAGAGGGCAATCTCAAAAAATTACTTTCTCAAATGCCTTCTCTTAAGAAACCTACGATAAGTCCCCTTAGTGAAGACGGTTGGTATGGAGTAAACACGGTAATAAAAAAAGATGAATTTCACAAACTTATTCCAAAACTACGAAAAGTTGCACAGGGTTTGGTTGTCCATGAACCACGTCAAATTCTGGAACTAGAGGAGATAAAACGTGATGAAGAAAGTTGATGAAAATTATTCATGTATCAAACATTGAAGCGTTTACAGCTAAATTCGGTTCAAACTGTTTTCAAAATACCTCTTTAGTACAGTCGATTTTAACTGATGTTCAAAAAAATGGAGATAAAGCAGTAAAAAAATATGAAAAAAAATTCAGTAAGGCAAATCTAATCACACTGAGAGTTTCACAACAGGAAATCTCTGATGCATACACCCAAGTAACTAAGGATCAAATACAGGCAATCAAAACAACAAAGAATCGACTCCAAAAAACTGAATCTTCGATTAAATCCCTTTTAAAATCCAAAGTTATTAAAATCGATGGAACAACCATTTCTAAAAAGTTTCTACCTATCCAAAGCGTTGGCTGCTATGTACCTGGTGGCCTTGCAAAATACCCAAGTTCTGTAATAATGTCAGTTGTTCCTGCACGTGTAGCTGGCGTCAAAAATATTGTTGTAGTTTCTCCTCCAAAATCCGATGGAAAAATTGATCCCCTTACAGTCGTTGCAGCCAATATTTGTGGTGCTACACAAATTTACAAAACTGGCGGTGCTCAGGCAATAGCTGCTTTATCTTATGGGACAAAGTCAATACCAAAAGTAGATAAAATAGTCGGACCTGGAGGTTCTTTTGTTACTACCGCAAAATCTCTAGTAGGTGTTCACACTGCAATTGACATGCTTGCAGGTCCCACCGAATTAGGTATACTGGCAGATTCTTCATCTAATCCTAAATTCATTGCTTTAGATCTCATATCACAGGCAGAACATAGCAAGGATACTTTATGTTATTTAATTACTAATTCACAAAAATTGGCCAAATCTGTTAATACCATTATTTCTGAATTCATACCAAAAATTTCAAGACAAGATTTTGTAAAACCAAGTCTTGAAAAAAATGGATTCATTGCCGTATGTGACAATAAATCGGATATGATTAGACTTGCAAATAATCTTGCTCCTGAACACCTACAAGTAATGACATCTAACTCAAAAGAAATTTCTTCTAAGATTACTACTCCTGGTTTGATTCTTCTTGGAAACGAGACCCCTTCATCAGCAAGTGATTATCTGTTAGGCTCAAACCATATTTTACCTACTAATAGATTTGGAAGAACTCGTGGCTCTCTTTCTGTTTTAGATTTTATTAAACTGACTACATATGTACGCACAACTAAATCATCCCTGAAAAAAATCTCAAAAGATCTTGAAATATTAACATCTGCAGAAGGTTTACCAAACCACTTTGAAGCTGCAAGGAGTAGACTAGAATGAGTCAAACATGGTTAGAAAAGAGGATAAAAGATCTTTCTTTGGCAGGTGGTTATAAAAAACCAGAACTCATTCAAGACAGCCTAAAACTTGACTCTAATGAAAATTATGTTATTCCTAAACAATTTCAACAAGACATACTATCAACTGCGAGAAAAAATTCTGATGTCCGAGAATATCCTCTGGGTAGAGTTGAAAAATTGATACAATCAATTTCTAATTTTATTGGCCTTCCATCTAATATGATAGGTGTAGGAAACGGTTCTGATCAAATACTTGACTTGATACTCTCCAATTTTGCTTCCAAAAAAACCAAAATCTTAACATCGAAACCCACATTTGGGTTTTTTGAGGAACGATGCAAGCTATACTCTATTCCTGTTATGACAATACCATTTTCACAAACCATGGACCTGGATGTTGATGATTTTCTACAACAATCCAAAAGTGCTGATATATTGTACCTGGATTCTCCAAACAATCCCACAGGATTTCAATTTCCAAAGGATGATCTGACAAAACTTGTTAGATCCTTTGATGGACTGGTAATCATTGATGAGGCGTATGGCGAGTTTGGGGAATATTCATTATCAAACATGACAAAATCACAAGATAACCTAGTTGTAGTGCAAACTCTTTCAAAATCTTTTGGTCTTGCAGGTTTACGGCTGGGATATTTTATTGCAAGCAAGAAATTTACATCCGTTTTCAATCAGGTCTTGCAATATCCATACCCATTAAGTTCTGTCACAATTGAATCTGGTATCTTGGCCTTAGAAAAATCTGAACAAGTGAGAGATGCAGTAAATACAATCAAGAAAGAAAGAACAAGAATTATTGAAAATCTCAAAAAATATGATTCATTTGAGGTGTTTGACTCGAAGGCAAATTTCGTGCTTTTTGATGCAAAAGGATATTACCACAGAGTCTATTCTGCTTTACTCGAACAAGGAATATCAATTAGAAAATTGGGAAAAATAGGAGATCATGAAGGTTGTCTCAGAGTAACTGTAGGCACCAAAGAAATGAATTCAAAATTTCTTCTTGCCATACGTGATTTGTTAGGATGACTCTGACCTCTAAAGATAACGGCATCTATGTGGATGAATCCATTTTAGATTCATTGCACAAAAGTGACGGTATTGTTTTTGACTGTGATGGAGTATTGATAGACATTTCCAAATCATATGACTTGACAATAACTAAAACTGTTCAATATGTATTAGAGCATTTTGCAAACATCTCCGATGGAATTCAAATTGATTCACAGATAATTGATGGATTCAAATCCACGGGAGGATTTAATGATGAGGTAGATCTTACATATGCTTCTATTCTATCAATTGCAGCTGCAGAAAAATTAAAAAAAAACCAGAATGACTTTATCTTTGAAGTTATTAAAAA
>JAGQHF010000118.1 GCA_020431985.1 Nitrosarchaeum sp.
AGACTTTCTTTGAGCCTGTTTCAAGCATATTGTTGCCTTTACTCTTTAGAGCCTCAGCAGGCTGCAAAAGCGTAATAGGTCCAGCAAGCGTTCCTGTTACCAAAACAACAATTGCAAGCAACGCAACCATTGATGTTTTTGTCATTAGTGGATTTGATATTCTACTTTACTTAAAAATATGTTCAATTAGAACATCATATCTTAAGAAACATCAATGGTGAATTCTACGGTAGGACTTAATGCAATTGGATTCGTGAGGCTATTCCAGACAAAAACTGTCACAGAATATGTTCCTGATGAGTTTGGAATCCAAGAAACTGCGGGCGAGAAAGCCTGCTCCCTTTCAAGTTGACCCGTAATCCACGAAAGCGACTGTACAGAATCTGACGAGTCCTTGATCTGAACAAGATAGGTAAAAGATTGACTCCCTATGTTTCTGTTAGAAATGTCTCCAACAATCTGAATTTGTTGCTCCGTATTTACTTGATTGATTGTGTTTCCAAACGAGTCTACAATTCTCGAATTTTCTATGGGGACCCGTTCCAATGGAGCAACAACTGGTCCAATTACTGCACTTGATACGATCTTTAGCTCATCTGCTGTGGTGTATGGTTTTGGCAAAGTATTGTCTTCATATTTTGCAGTGACATAATCGCCATCATTTACACGTAATCGATGACCCGAGGATTGGTCGGTTTCAGTAAACTTGACGTTCCCTTCAAATATTCCAGTATCAGCTCCTGTTTCAGTTACTGTTAGATCAATACCACCGAGATCTGAATCTGACCACACATCAACAGAAAATGTATTTACTGTTTCAGGATTTAGATTCATATCTGGATCAATTACTCGAACAATTCCATTCCCGTTAGCAGAAGATGTACTCTGTACCCATTCAACAGAACCTATGTTCCATCTGATTAAAGCAGAGCCTACTACAGTTCGTCTTTCATTGAATTGAAATGATACCGTTAGACCGTCATCACTTTTTGATTCCAAGAAACCATTAGTTGGACCTCCATTACTCTTTGGCTCCGTCCTTGGCATTGTGTCCTTTCCATCTATATCTCCAGTTCTTGAATCTCCGTCTGCATCATGCTTGAATCCTGTCAGAATGACCTCACCTGTAAATATTCCAGTATCGCCTCCAGTTTCAACAAGCTTGTACTGTGACAATTTGTTTGATCTGGTAGATATTTTGACTTCGTTAGTAGATTTATTTCCTATCTCATCAATCTTATTATCATCAAAATTGTGGTCAGGGGCTACAATTGTAATGTAGACTTTTTCAGTCCAAGAATATACATTCTTGTCCAACACTATTTGTGACTGATAGTTTGATGTAAAGAACTTTAATTCTATTTTCTGATCATCTTTACCAACAAAATCTGAACCTGGTGTTCCCCAATCAGTATAAGTAATTCTGATAGTCTCGTCTCTGTTGACAGGTTTGTTATTTATCTCAGATGGGATCTCTATCCTGGTCTGGAATATTCCAGTGGAGTCGCCAGTTTCCCGTAATCCTACAGGCTGTGGATCAAACAGCTTACCGTTATTTGTGGCAGAACCTCCCAGATTGCCCATGGTTACCCTTGCATTGTCCGAATCCCATTCCAGTAGGTCAAGTGAGTAGGTTTCAGCTTTTTTGGAATCAAAATTCAGATCAGGTTCAATAAGAGTAATCAACACATCCCTTCCAATGATGTATGACTGCTTATCAGACTGTAGTGCCGCCATCCTGAGATCGAATGCAGCTGAATCAGTTACTGTACGAAGTGAACCAGAAGCGTCTGCCTGATCAGTATACTCCACAGTAATTACATCTCCTTGCAAAATGCAATAGTTTCCAGCTGCTGGTAATGAATCAAATCTAGCCAAGACCCCTGTCTTTGTTTTGTCTAATTTTGTAAAACCAGACTCTAAGGTTGCAGGACACCTTGTAGAGGAAGGGCCATCTACATATCTAATGGGTAGACTGAACTGAAAAATGCCTGAACTCGGAGATGTTTCGGTTATGGGTCCAAGTTCTCTTGTTATTCCGGTCTTTGTGTTCTTGCCAACTGTAATTACACCACCTTTTGCTTCTTCTCCACCTGCAGTTGCCAGAAGAACACTGGAGGAGCCTCTATTCACCAATACCTTGACTGGTCCATTTGTGGTGCCTCCAATGTTTTGGGAAATTTTGTCTTCACCATTAGGAGATAAATTATAGTCTGCATCATGGATTCTCACATTGAGAATGGTGTCTTTTGGCCCCACTTGTTCTCCTAAGTCAATTGCATTTGAAGCACCGTTTTTAGTAACTGCTGTCAAATGATAAGGAAAGATAGATTTGTTGTCAGGTCTTGTAGAAGATGATTTTCCGGATTCATAAAAGTCAGCCACAGAACCAATTGGTACGGGATAAGTTGTCCTGTCCAACTGAACCATTCCACTTGTTGCACTAACTGTTGCACTTGTGCTGGTTATGGCTGCCTGGCTTGATTGGCCTCTAAAATCATAGTAAACTGCACCAATATCAACACCTGTAGTGGATTTAACGACGCCACCATTGTTTCTGGAACAATATTGGGATGGAATTTTAAAATTACCTACAAACTCACCTGTCTTACTATCTGTCTCAACTAATGTAAATCCGGTTGAGAACAGTCCATCACTTCCGGAAATTATAGAACATGATTTGCCATTATATGGAATACTTGATTTTAACCAGCGTTCATCATCAAATGTAATCTCTAATAGTCTTCCAAAAGGTTGATTTGTATCTCTGTATCCCAAGTCTGGCAGTCCTACCGTATCTACTGCAGGATCATTTGGATACTTTATAGGATCGACCACTGTATAGATATCAACTAGATCAGAATTGACATTTAGATCCTTATCCAATAATCTTACTCCCACGGTATCTCCAGGCTTAAATGTTTTGACTGATAGTACAACCAAACCCATGTGGGATAACACATCTTGCTGGTCTGATATTGTCGTAAATACTCCATCATTACCCAAATCATTGTAGCTAATCCTTGGAGCTTCATTTCCTTTTAACTCATCTATAACCAAAAAGACTGGCTCATCATCAATTGGAACTATTGCTTCATATGTTTTTGAATCGAATATGTTGAGCTGATTTAGCATGATGTATTCTAGGCTTCCTCTAAACTTTCCAGAACTTCTCTCAAGTTCTTCCATTTCCACACGTATGATCTGGTTTGCTATCCTGTCATTTTTTTCCAGTCCATCGTTTTTCAGGCCATATGAGAAAAAGTCTGCTACAATAGGCTTTGTTTGCGTTCCGATGTCATTGATTTGAGGATACGCAAACATCAGTCCAATCTTCTCATTTCCAGAAAGTGATGGTGAAAATAAATTTGAATGAAGTAATTGCGGATTAGATACTTGTTTTGTAGAGTTTAGGTCTATGAGATTCTGCATAGTACTGTCTGAGGCAATCTTTATTGCAGTTATTCCAGATGTGGGATTGCCTGATGAGTCAAGTATGGATGATGAATCTGTTACAAGCAGGTAAATATCAACACTATCTGATTCTCCAATCGAACGTATGTCAAAATTAAACATGTTTAGTCCCCTAAAATTCTGTGTCGGATCAAAGGGATTGTTTATTGAGGAACGAAGCTCAGCCAAGTTTGTCTTTAAATCAATTACAAGAGCGTTGGATTCAGTGTTTTGGATAGGATCTATTCGTGCCCTGTCGCTATGCTTCTCAACAAATACATTGGAACTTGTGCCTAGAACAGCACCAGATAGTGCAAATTGTTCTGATACTGGAGTAAGTGTATAACCATTAAGAAACACTGCAGCAATCTTTGTGTTTGAATCAGTCCCGCTTTCACCAAGGGTATATGGATCTCCCGTACTTAGTGCCGGAATTGATTTGTAAGTAGGATTAAACAAGTCAAGATCCTCTCTTTCTAAATTATTTTTGTTGGCATCAGAATCAGTCAAGATTACTGGCATCTCTTCTCCAGAATTCCATTCAGTTCCTTTGAGTTTTTCATCAAGCGATAATACTGCTTTTCCAAACCCGATTAATAGCGTGATTGCTTTTTTGTTATACTCTATTGATGCTGAGGTTCCCCTTTTTGCATCTGGAGTTGTAACGATTACAGAGTCATTATTCTCATCATACGTATTGAATATTCCGCTATTTGGAGATGTTTCTGTAATAGTAATCGGTTGTTTGCCAAGACCAATTGAACCTCCATTAGTTGAGATCAAAGATATGTCTTTTTCTCCATCTCCATTTGTTTCCGAATCATCGTTATCCCTGATTGTAATTATGTTTGGTTGACCTTGTGCATTTGGATTGACCTTTAGTATTCCATTTTCCTTAAACATCATAGAACTCAGAAAAGTATTGAGATTGACTGCTCCTGCTGTTCCATCCGCATCAACCTTTCCAGATTCATCATACAGCATATAATATGTGGACGGGCTAGATGGTGCAGTTCCAAAAGACCAGGAATCCTCGTCAGTTGGATCAATGTTTAAACCCAAATCCGCTATCTTCAAGTTGACGTCTGATGCTCTTGGATAAGACGATCTATCCAGTTCGAATTTTACAAGTTTTTCTGTTGTATCAAAGGTTAAAGTGGTTTGTTGAGGACCGCCGCCTCTATTATACTGGATAATTACATTTCCTCCTTGTGCAAAGTCATAGAGTTGAATAAATGGCCATAGGTCCTGAGATGCCAAACCGATTTGCCCCAACTTTACATTTGTAGTTCCAGGGTTTACTGCTTTTGCCTGACGTACCACATTTAGAGTATTTGTTGTATAAGGTGATGATAACGAACAGTCATTTGAAATTTGATTTGGTGGGTTTGAGCCATTCTCGCCCCCAATTCCTGTTCCGCTGACAGGTATTGCAATGCCATCAGTATCTGAAACAGATATTCCTAGAACTGAGGAGTTTCTAACACAAAGAGTTCCAAAATCCAGACCTTTTCCGGTTAGACCTACGGTACTGTCTGCTATCTGTGCCTGTTTTCTGTCTGCAAAATATCCATACCAGTTTCCATCAGTAGCTTGGACCATTCTAAGGTCTTTGCCGTTTATTGTTATGTCTGGTTCTCCAACACTTTGCCCTGTATCGCCAACACTAGTGTCTCTTATCACAACCTCAATTACTTGTGGTCCTGAGAACCGATTTTGGGAAACCGAATTTGCCGCCGAAACGGTAAGGTTTGTTTGCGTATTCGTTTGTGAAAATGAATTTGGTATAAAACTAGTTACTATTACACCAACGATAATTGCGACAATAATTTTTTTCATATCAGTTATATGTCATGTAAAGAATCTTGTTCAATTCTGCCTTTGCATTGGTAATTTGATTTCTCAACTCGACAATTTTTGTAACTTGTGCATCAAGCTGTTCAGTAAAATTATCTGCTCTATTTGAATCATGAACCAGTGATTTTAAGCTCTGTTTTTCTTTGACTAATTCATTCTGCAAGCTTCCTATGAGAACCTCAAGTTCCGCGGTTCTATTTGAAGAAGTGGTGTTTTCTGAATTAACAATGCTAATAGACGATTGATATACTGCTTCAATTTTTGCCGATGTCATTTGACAAGTGTTTGCAGAAATTTTGTCTCCTAGTTTCACATTGATTTTCTGTATGTCTGAATTTATTGTGACAACTGGTAATCTTATGGTTTTTGAACCTGCGCACGCCTCAAATATCACATCATATTGCCCTGGATTTCGTATTGCCTCCATGATCGAAAGAATTGTAGCAGATTCTCCTTCAATCACATTACCAGAGAATGTTAGTTTTTCCAACTTTTGTTTAACTGTTTGAGGAGAATGAATTGTAAATAACAACCTATAAAGTTCCTCTCGTTTGTCATTGACTTGTTTTCTTATTTCGGCAATTTCTATTCCCTGTCTTTGAGCATCAGGAGATTTTGGATCCTTAAATGACTGTTTAGCATCTACCAGTTGTTGTTTTAGAGAATTAAGCTCGCTTTGCAAAGACAATACTTTTTGTGATATGTCACCTTGATTCAGCATTGAAACTGTTATTGTTTTTTCATTGGCTGCCTTGATTTCAGAGGCACTAATTACACAGGCACCTGTTTCTACCGTCTCTACCAGTTCATATCTTTTTGTTTCACTATCGGATCTAATGAGAATATCAGCTGCGTAAATTGGGGTTGATGCACACACTTCAAAGACAATGTCATAACCTGAAATTGGCGTACCAGATGCAAGTTTACCTACATTTGTTCTAATTGGAATCTTCTCTATGATGTTAATTGTACCCAACTCAACACTTTTTCTGTTAATTACATCTACGAGTAATTTTTCATCCACTTTTTTTGCCCATCCAGCAGAGACCAGCTTTACTACATTGTCTGGTTTCACACAAGCAACTGAGTTTGTATTTTCCCTGATTACCTTGAATAGGCCAGTATCACATACAATGTCCTCACTGGGAATGCCAATCTTCATCTGGTGTCTGGGGGGTATAATGTCCGCCTGAATTGAATTGATACTCACAGACGTCATAAATAATGAAACTGCAATAAGTCCTAACATCACATGCAAGGTTTTCAAACTATGTGGATTTCTATTTGTAGTTTTTAACATTTTTTATTTCCTGAATATCATTTGCTGTACACTTGAAGGAGGATTGCTGCAACCTCGGCCTTCTTTGCCAAAATACTTGAGCGTAGTTCAGATATTTTTGTTGTAGTCCTTGTCACATCATTGGCCAATTGCTCTGGTGTTAGATTTGTAACAAGAAGATTTTCAAAATTCTTGTTTGCCATGTCAAGTTGTTCCTGAAGTTCGGTAATTGATTTTTCTATCTCACTAATCTTAGATGAGGTGCTTTGTTTGCTAGAAATGGACGTTTTGATTGACTGGTGATCTTTTGCCAAAATACTTGTTACTGACATTTGGCATGTGTTAGGAGAAATCTTTTCAGCTATCGTTACATCTTTTTCCTCATAGTCAGAATGCACCGTTATCATAGGTATTCTCACAAGTTCATTTGCACACGCCTCAAACATTACATTATAGTTGATAATTCGTTCTGTTTCTCTTGGTTGATACACTTGCTCTGAAATCATTATGACATGTGATTGCAGACTATCTATTGGTTTTCCAGTAAATGATGTGGCTGTAGGTAGTAATGATGAGTTCTTCGGGTCTGAGAATAGAAACAGTTGGTATTTTTGAAGCTCATATCTTTGTGAGTTTATTTGCTTTTTAAGTTCTGTAATTTTTTGAGTTATTGCTGAAGTTTTTTTGGAGTCATCAGCGGAAGTAAGTGTTAAAAGTTTCTTCTCTTGTTCAAGCTGCATAGATAAATTATTTAGATTATTTTCCATGTCAGTAATTATTTTTGTAATTCCACCCTTGTTCAGTAACACTGATGTAATTGATTGAGGATCACTTGCCTTGATTATTGTAGATGTTGTTCTGCATTGGTTTGATTTTAACATGGAAGCTAACTTTAAAGATTTTACCTCACTGTCGGATGTAATTATGATCTCAGGAGCTCTGACATTTTTGTCATCTGCACATGTTTCAAAGACATAGTTGTATGCCTTCACACGTGGAGATGAGTCTAGCTTTCCTGGTTGTGCTATCTGATTTAATGTCATTAAGTGGTTGATTGTTCCTGCTGGAATGGCTTTTTTTTCAATGATTTCCCCTTTTACCTGATCACTGAGTGGACTAGCCCACCCTATCTCTGCAAGTTTAACGGCAGATGATGGTTCAACACAATTTGCTTTTCCGTTGCTTTGCTTGATTAGTTTTACCAAAGCTTCCTTGCAGACAATTTCATTGGGAGCAAAGTTAAGAGATGCTTGTTTTTTTGGTGAAATTACATCGGCATAGGAGTAGGTCGTGCTCATTACAAGAATTAATGAAGCCATCATTGCAAAAACGAAGAGTGTTTTTTTCATGAAACCAAGTAATAGCAAAATTATTAGTGAATAACCCTTAATCTGTGGCATGCCTTTTTCTACAATATTCTTGGATTTGACACAGGAGTAATTTGATAAGCAGGAACTTCCGGAGACAATATCCAGTAAATCAAGACGAACTTTGTTTCATAATACTAAATAATACATCAAAAAAGGTCATGTCAAATGTTCGATTCAAAGTACATTCCTGAGGTTCTACAATACAGAGTTTCGCAGTATATGACCAGAAA
>JAGQHF010000119.1 GCA_020431985.1 Nitrosarchaeum sp.
CCATCTTCAACACAAACACCATTTTTGAATGAATAGCCTTTCGGGCATTCAGGTTCTTTTATTGGGACACACATTCCATTTACAAATTCCGTCCCAGGGCCACATTGAACAGGTTCTGGTTCTGGTTTGGGTTCTGGTTTGGGTTCTGGTTTGGGTTCTGGTTTGGGTTCTGGTTTGGGTTCTGGTTTGGGTTCTGGTTTGGGTTCTGGTTTGGGTTCTGGTTTGGGTTCTGGTGCGGGAGCCTCAAATTCTCCACCAGTATAAATAATCTTAGTCTCACCATCTTGAGCACCAAAATGGAATTCCATTATGTAATTACCACCAATTTTCCAATACGGCCCACCTGCCACAAATGAATGTGTGAATGTACCGTCAGATTTAGGAGTTACTTGACCAATTGTAACTAAATTACCATCAGGAGACTTTATCACAAAAGTAATTGCTTTTCCAGCATCCACATCAGCATCATAATCTCGTAGTTTTCCCTCCACTTCAACCCTATCTCCATTTTCATAACTAGCAAATTCTGTAGAAGCGGAAATTGGAGGAATGTTATGGGAATCAGCATAAGAAATTCCAGTAAAGCTGTAAGACAGAGTAGAAATCATCAATAATGAAAGCAATACAAAAGCAGTTAGTTTCATTTTCAATTTTTGGTCAGGTTCATGAGTATTTATGTATTCAATGAAAGAAAAATTGACCTGAGCATACTCGAAATTAACAATCTAAAATCAACATAAGACAGTCATTTACGATTTTCGTACATTAAACAGATGAGCATGATAGATACAAATTACAGATTATTGTGTCCTAACTATC
The DNA here is from genome assembly GCA_020431985.1 of Nitrosarchaeum sp. Taxonomy (GTDB): domain Archaea; phylum Thermoproteota; class Nitrososphaeria; order Nitrososphaerales; family Nitrosopumilaceae; genus HKST03. Next base: position 820 of record JAGQHF010000119.1, read on the forward strand.
TCAAAAAGAGAGAGAGGAGGACATGTTTTATGTCAAACAGTAAATTTGCAACTGTAGAGATATTCATTTGGGCAGGATCAGGAATATTAAAAATTGAGTTTTTTTATCTAAATACGGATTATGCCTTTTGTAACCAAGTACTGAATAGATTTGATAAAATCTTCATCTGAAATTTGATCATTAGACCACCATTTGGCATTATCTTTAATCCAAGAGGGCACATTCTTTGAGGACGAGTTTCGGTCAGATGGAGCTATTGGAATTATATCTTCTTTAATCAGATATTCTAACCCAGCAATAAATTCAGAATCATCTATTGAAGATGATGACCACCATTTGGCATTATCTTTAATCCATGAAGGAATGGTCTTTTCTAATACATTAAATGATACAGAGCCAATATTTTTTCCAGCATACGCCAAAACAATTTTGTACTCTCCCGAAAGTGATTTTGAGCTTATTGAGAAAATAGTTTTATAATTTCCATTACTAGCTACCGAAGCGCTAAATTCTTGTGTATTGCCATTTGGATGAATCAATGTAATTTCCAGAGGTATACCGCGTCTTTGACTATCAATACTTCCTGAAAGAATAATTTCTTCAACCAGATTTGAAGATGGATGAGATATTTCATATTTGCTTAGATGGGGGGAATGAAATGTTGAAGTTGAGATGGGTTGGCGGTTATTGGTTGAACTGAAAATATTTGTTTCGCCAAGATTGTCTCTAGCATCATTATATTTGAGTTCAATACTCCCTCCCGCTGGAGAAATCAGTTTGTCTCCTTTTTTATCACAGATTTTGGAGGGCATCTTGAAAACTCCTTCAAAAATACCTGTACTTGTTCCAGTTTCAACTAAAACAAATCCTGTTGATGCTAAACCTCCATATTCTACACCATCAATTGTACATCGTTTATAGCGTATGTCTTTTATTAGAATCTCAAGTAAAGTCACACCATTCTTTCCAACTGTATCAACATTTGGAGAGTTTGGGTCATCAATAACATGATATGTTTCAATTGTATCGCTCTTGAGATTGAGGTCGGGATCGTTTAGAATAACAGTTACAGGCTGACCAAAGCGATAGGATTTGGAATCAGTGGAAACAGATCCTGAATGAGTTGGGATGTTAGATTGAGTTGAAGTGGTAATAGTTACACCAACTTTGTCTAGATCAGAATATGAAATGAAAATTCCATGTTCATCTACTAACTTGTCAGTTACAAGGAATTTAATTTTGTCACTGTTTGTCTTGATTTTATTAATAAAATTTGAATCAAGAATATTTAGTTGGTTTGTAATTGCATATTCAATCGTACCTTCAAAAGTGGAGGAATTGTCTTGTGTTTCCTCTAGTTCAATTCTATAAATAGAATTATTGATCCCACTCAAATCATTGGTTAAACCAAAGGAAAAAAAATCTAAAACTACAGGTTGTTTTCCAACGGAAGACGGAATTTTACCAGAGTCAAGAGTGTTATTGGAGGCATCAAAGTTAATTACAATAAAAACTTGCCCATCAACATTAATCTGATTGACGACTGTATCAGGTATATTCACAAGGCCTTGAGGTTGAGAAATATCACCGGGATTAACTATGATGATAGGAGAACTGCTTAGGCTGCCTATAAACAATTCAATCGACGTATCTCTAAAGTCGGTAACCCCCAAATCGTTCTGAATAGATCTGAAATCATAGTTTAGCCAATTAGTACCAATATTATCAGACCCCATGTTATTTACAAACAGAGAACGAAGTTGTGTAGATGTAATTCCCAAATTCAAGGATATTTTTTCAAAGCTTGTTATACCTAAGACAGATGTATCGATAAATAGTCTAGCCGAATTTTTATCTGGATTTGAGGACAAAGCAATATGACCGTCGGTGATTAGATTGTCTGACGAGCTCATGTAGAATTGGAGATTAGATGATTTTTCGAGGGTAATGGGGTTTCCAATCCTTAACGTTGGGATTAGAGAGGAATCTCTAAAAATATCAAGATCATCTCTTGAGTTAGAATTAATGTTTTGATCAGGATCAGTTAGAACAAGGGAATATTTAGTACCAGGAGAAAGAGATTTTGTACTCCCCTCAATTTTTAATTCAGGTTTTTGTAATGATACAGAGGCTGTTGATGAACCAGTCAGAATGGAAATAGACTGTTCGTTGTATTCTAGTTTGCCTGTATGACCTCTAGGTGCATTCGAAGTGACTTTAATTGTTGATTGATCATTGGAATCAAAGTTTTCAAAAATACCAGAATTGGGACCTTGTTCCACGAATGTGACAATTTTGCTAAATTTAGCAGGAGTTGCCACGTTTGCATCATCATCTATAGAGAACATCCCATTCTGATCAGAATTTGGTTTTAGTTCAAGGACAGAGTTAAGATCGACGTGGAAAATCCCATTATCTTCAAAACCTATACTGGAGAGCGAGGGAATTAGATTTACTAAACCATCAGTATTTGCTGCAGATTCTCTTCCACTGTTATCAAATGCTTGATAGAATGTGGTCTGAGGAGATTCAATGTTAAATGTCCATGAGTCTTCATCTGTAGGATCTTGATTTAATTGAAAATCATCGATAATTACAAAAACTTCTGAGTTAGATGGATGTAGCTGCCTATCAGTAGAGATCGATATATTTGGAATATCATTATATTGAAGAGTGACTTTTTGTGGACCTCCAGCGGGGTTATATTGAATGACGACATCATTACTGAAGGAGAACAACTGGACCAAAGGCCAAGCAGATGAATTGAGACCTATCTGGCCAGTTGGGATAAGAGGATTTGTATTAATTGAACGAGGTTTCCTTACAACATTATTTATTGATGGACTAGGATCGCCTGAACAATCATTTCCAGAAACTGCAAACCCATCAGTTTCAGAAAAAGAAACACCAAAAATAGATGAAGGAGTATTTCTATCACAAATAACACCAAAATCTAGACCTTTTCCAGGCATTGCAACGGTGGCATCAGCAGCTTTGGCCTTGTCCACATTTGCAAAATATGCATACCAGTTTCCATCTGTTGCCTGAACCATTCTAAGGGTCTTACCATTGATTGTTACATCAGGCTCTCCTTTTCCTTGATCAGTATCACGAATATTGTTATCACGAATAATAACCTCAATTACCATAGAACCTGAGAAATGATTCTTGAATTTCGTGTTTTCAGCAGATACGAATAGGTTAGGATTAGATGCCGCTTCAGCTGGGATGATAAAGATTAACGAAATCATAAAGAGTGAGGCTAAAACTGTCAAAATAATGGTCATCAATGAGAAATGGCATCCCATGGCAATTAATCTTGTCGCATAATTTCTATTTAGAATGATTGTAATACATGAAATATTTAGTATAAACAAGAGAAATGTTTGTAAATAGAACGCGGGTTTTACAAATTTCATTTTTAGCAATACTATCTGCCTTTGTAGTTGAATTTGTGTTTGGTTTATTTGAAAACAGTTTGGCTCTAATCACAGACAGCATTCATGCTCTGTTAGACAGTGTGGTTACACTGATACTTTTGTTGGCAGCAAAAATGGCAATCAAGCCACCTGATGAAGAGCACACCTATGGACATGGCAAAATTGAATCCCTAGGTGGAATGTTAGGTGGAATAGCAATTTTTCTAATTGCAATATTTTTTATTTTTGAATCAATTCAAAGATTGCAACATCCAGTAAATGTACTTCCAGGAATTTTTGCAATTGTTGGTGGTTTGTATACAATATGTGTTGATATTTTTAGAATCGTTTTACTACGTAAATCACTGAGAAAAATTGGAGGTGATACTCTAAGAGCAGATTTTTACCATGCATTTCTAGATTTAGGTTCTACGTTAGTTGCAATAGGAGGAATAATTCTGGTATCATTTGGATTTCATAGTGGAGATTTTATTGCAGCCTTAATTTTGGGTGTTATTCTAGCAATTTTAAGCGTCAAGCTAATTCACAGGACAGCACAGGAACTCACAGACATAATTTCTCCTGAATTGGTAAAAGAGGTAAAAAACATTGTAATAGATACAGACGGAGTAATAAAAACAAATGCAATATTGATGAGAAGATCTGGAGATACAATATTTGCAGATGTGACTATTTCCTTAAGAGGAGATACCAGTTTTGAACAGGCCCATAATATAAGCAGCAAAGTTGAGAATAATATAAAAATGAAAATACCGAATGCTGCAATTACAATACACTTTGAACCCAATTGGGAAAACGTTCCGATAGATGCAAAAATCTATGAGATTGTAAATGATATAGAGGGAGTAAGAGGAGTTCACAACATAATTAGTCACAAAACCAACGGCATCATATTTGCAAATCTTCACGTCATGGTAGATAGAGAAATGAATTTGGATTCTGCACATAAAATTTCAGAAATTGTTGAGCAAAAGATTCAGAAGAAATTACCTAAAATAGAACATGTGACGGTTCATTTAGAACCATTTGTGACTGTTCCTGAAAATTTCAATATAGAAAACAAAGAAAC
>JAGQHF010000120.1 GCA_020431985.1 Nitrosarchaeum sp.
CGGGAAGTTTTTCGCAGAGTAACTGTGCTTATCTTGATTTTTTTTGCAATTTGTGCCATGGAAATGTCCTCCCCGTTTCCTATCGCTGAAATGTAAACTGATGCAGCTGCCACCCCTATGGGGTTTTTTCCTATATGGATTTTGTCTTTTTTTGCATCGGACAAGATTTTACTGGCAGTACGTTTGATTTTTTCATTAACATTTATCATGTTGGCTACTTTGGAGACATAATCCATATCCACAGACATTATATCGAGTTCTAATTTTCTTACCAGACGTCTGTATGCATGCGATAATTTTTTTCTCATAATGTTGGCAGCACTTGCGACCTCATCTAGACTTCTAGGTATGTCAAGCTGCTTGCATGATGCGTATACCGACGCTGCAATCATTGAACGAATTGATGTTCCACGTATGATATTCTTTTCTGATGCTTTTCGGTAAATGTATGCCGCATTTTCTTTTGCATTATCTGGTATGTTTAGCTTGTTTACTATGGAATCAAGTGTGACAAATGCCGTAATCAGACTGCGCTGTTTGTTATTTTTTTTGCTTCGTGAATCCCATACTCTAAGTCGCAAAAATTGTCTCTTGTTCTTACCTGTAATGTGGTTTCCTGAAGCATCAACATCCTTGTTTCCAATCATGGCTGAATTACCCATGTCAAACATCGATATTTTTGACGGCATTCCATTTCTTGTGTTCTTGAAATATTCTTCCACTGAAAATGTTCTTGGATTACTGTTTTGGTCCACCATCTTTTCTTTCAGGACCGTTCCGCATGAACTACAGCATATCTCACCTACATCTTCATCAGAAACAATTCTTGAATTATCCTGTTCTGAACACTCACATTGCAGAATTTCCACGTTCTGAGTCATACAACTACATGTTTGCTATTTGATATTATTTCTAGTATAAAGATGAGCTTAAAATCATATATCCAGCTGACATCATTCTCAAATCTAGTATCTCAAATCTGATAGCCTAACTACGGGGCATTTTTTGCTAAAATTTCTGTCTTTGATGTTTTTCGTATTGTTTTTCTTATTCTACGTTTGTTCTTTGGTAGAATTTTCTCTGATATCTTATTTGCCAAATTTGATATTCCTTCTTCAACTGACCATGCTTTAGTTGAAAGAGATATCTTGTTTTTTGCAGAAACTATTAGAAAGTCAATGTGGTATTCTGTTTCCCGGCCTGTTGTTTTTTGTTTAGATAGATATAGACGCGCTTCTAACACGTTTTCTACTATTTTTGAAAATTTGTTTAACGTGGTTTCCATTTTTGATAGTTTTGTAGAAATCTCATTATCCTTGTCGCCAATCACTTGTATGGGTATTTTTCTCTGGGGTTTTTGTCTGTAGATATTGATAATATCGTGTGCTGTGAGTATACCATATTTGCCAGATGGCATATCTACAAGGCAATAGGAAGTATTTTGTTTTAGCATCTCCTGTACAGCATATTTCAATGAGGATGATACATTGCATCTCGGAAACAGACTAGTTCCTACATTGCTAATCTGAGATTCAAGTGATCTGATCTTTTTTTTGCCAATGGTGCCTCTCTTTCCTACTTTTTCTGGTGGATTTAGAATAGATACTATGTTACCAGAAGTGATCACCTGTTTAACTTTGCTGTCGTTTTTAACCGGCAATACATCTATTTTATCTTCTCTGAATTTTTTTCTTGCTGCACTAATTGGCTTTTCTGGAGAAATAGAAAATTTCTTCGTTTTAATTTGACTGACAAGCATATTTTCCAAATCTGTCTTCATCATGTGCTTCATAATTGACAAAATCTGTATCTCTCCGATTATCTTCTTGTTTTGCAATATTGGAATTGCATCCACTTTATGATCAAGAAATATTTCAATCGCTTTCCCAATGTTGTCTGTTTTCTCTAAATTTGAAATTGGCTTTATTATGGATGCAATTTTCATGGATTCGTTGATTTTTTTCTTATCCAGTATAGTTCGGTTGTTTATAAAGTAACAAGAATTATTTTTCATCGTAAAAGCCTCAGAGCGATTGTTGCCTAGTTCATACAAAATATTTGATACGCTGTCATTTACATCAAATGTCATTGTTTGTTTTATTAGGGGTTCCAACTTTAATTTCTGTGTTGTTTCAGAAATTTTCAATATCGTCTTATTTCTCATATTGTTTTATTACCTCTTCCTGACAATGATGTTGATATTGACACATAATGATTCACACATAGTATAACATAATCTGCTATAAAACAAATAGCTGAAAATACATTTTTCAGCTTACGACTGATTATATCTGATCCGAACAATTTACCTCATGAGGAGTCTATTAGATCCTGACAATAATTATCTGAAAACTGAAAAAAATGTGCAGAAATACCTACGGTCATTGTCTGATTCTCAAATCAAATCATACTATGAAGCAATAGAGTTTACTCCATTTCCATCTATGCTTGCAAAAGAATACTCTCACAGGTTCAAACAAAAAACCAACAAAATCCATAGATAATTTTTGGCTAGACAGATACAATGACAAGTTTTAAGGCAAAATTGGGACGTCTTGTATCTTTAGGTAAAATTACCGAGAATGAATATAGGAATTTTTTACTTAGAGGTATTCAATATCAGAAATTTGGATCAAAATACCCCTGTTTACAAGAAGTATTTCCTGATGGCATACCTGTAGGGGCATCTGAATCTTTTATAGATGAACTTGAGTTTCCCTACCAGGAAACAAGCTATGTATGTGCAAGTACCGGTATCACATACCCGCGAACATATCTTTACAAGACCGACAAAACGGATGGCGGGGTGACAGATCTTGCTGGTGGAAAAAGACCCATTGGAGACAACCTTTTTGCCTCGCTTAGTCGCATAATTGTGGGTGCTCATGCCATACTTGTAAGCGCAGATAATCTGATGGCAAATTCTAATCAAATTTGGGACTGGAATTTCTTTGCTGACAACCTCAAAACAAACTACAACGAGCTATACGCTGAGACTGCAGATTTCGCCCAGCAAAACTCATCATCCGATCCAATTCAGGTAATTCTGGCTAGAAAAAAAAGTACGTTTGAGCGGCTTGATTTTCTAGATGCCTACAAGAAAGACAAAATTGCAATTTTTAACTCCAAAAAGGTTGTAATTTTGACAAATCTTGAGGGATATGAACACATCAGTAAAGGCATGGATGGTGTTGAATTCATTTCTAAAACAAAACCAAACGGAGATATTGACATAAAGGAATGCTTAAAGCAACTGCGCAAGGAATTTGATATCAAAAAAATACTAAATGATGGAGGAAGAAAAATGTCTTGTGGGATGAAATGTCTGGGATTGTTGGGCGGTGAAAGAATTAGCTACGAGCCATATCCAGGCGATAACTTCTTACCAAATCAAGTAACAAATGAGATGATACTTGGAAAAGATGAAAGTGGCATCGACGGTTCTCCAATACCTAACTCTATTGTTGCATTTTCACAAAAGATAAACATTGAGCAAGAAGAACAACTTAATTTACATCTTTACCCAATGCAAAACTTTTGAAAAGCATTTAAACAATTGCGTAAGAATATAGTTAGTAATTTGGACAAATTTGAAATAGTATCATCTAATTTTTTAGAATTGGCAAGCGAACAAAGGCTCAGGATCTTGTCTAATCTAAATTCCAAGCCACATAGAGTGTCAAGTCTTGCTAAAAAGATAGATGTTACCTCGCAGGAAATACATAGAAATCTTGACCGCCTGTCTAATTCTGGCTTTGTACGAAAGGGAACTGATGATCATTTTCATATAACTACTATGGGGCAGCTGATGCTAAGCCAGATGCCTCTGATGTTTTTTATTTCAAAAAATCAAAAATATTTTTCAAATCATGATGTGGGAATACTGCCTCTCAAGTTCAGCCGCAGGCTTGGCGTTCTTGAAAACTGTGAACATGTAAAGGGAGTCACAAACGTGTTGAATATCTGGAAAAAAATTTACAAAGACTCTAAAGAATACATCTGTGATATAATAAACGAGTTTCCACCAGGAATGGATGACGTACTGTTAAAGAGGATAAAAAATGGTACAAAATACAGACATATCGTAACTGATGATGTGGATGAACATGATGCAAGGGCCGAAGACCTGAAAAAACTTGGTTATTATGATCTGATACAAAAAAAGAAGATTGTACGTAAAGAGTTGAAATCCACCGGAATCATTTTGATCTTAAATGAGAAAGAAGGAGGTATTATTTTTCCCACTAATGATGGCGAACCAGATTTACGACATATGTTCTATGGAAATGACAAGATTTTTCAGGACTGGTGTATGGATTATTTTGATTTTCAATGGAAAAAGGCAAGAGACATCTCTCGAACATATCCACGGTAATGTCCAATTGAATTAATACATAAAGAAAGCCAAAAAACTAGCTTACTATCATAAGTTCTGCTTATCCAGTATCAAATATCATTGGATACAAATTGTTCTATGTATAGAAACGACAAAATTGGAATGACAATCTCTGTTGTAATTACAGCTATTGCAATTGGGTTTGTCGCAAGCCTAAACTCCACCGAAAACGGTTCTATCCAACCTCAAGGTCAGGCAATAATTGATAGGACATCTGATGAATTGCAAGATGCTCCTGAAGTATTAGAAGAACTTGTCGTGGATACTGCGCAAACAACTAAGAACAAACTATCTGGAGTGATTGAAGAAACTGAAGAAGTCATTGCAGAATCAGATTCCATATCTGAATTAGTTGATAATACATCCGATTCAGTTGAGGAAGTGCTGCCCGATGTGCCTAGAGTGGTCAAACAAGACGAAGGTAAGCTACTAAAACTTGTAGGAATCCCTGAAAACACAAGTGTGCCTGGATGTGAGGAAGCAAATGCCTGCTATGTTCCATTTGAGGCTGTTATGTCTGCTGGAGGAGAAGTGATATGGACAAATGAAGACGTGGTTGCACATACGGTTACTTCTGGTAATCCCCGTGATGGTCCAGATGGATTATTTGACAGTGGATTGATAATGCCTGGAGATACCTATTCAATAAAACTCGATC
>JAGQHF010000121.1 GCA_020431985.1 Nitrosarchaeum sp.
ACTCAAACTTCATTAAATATTCCATTTTGCAGTTAATTCCTAGTTCTTCGGGCATTCTTCTTTCTGCAGAAGCAGTATATGTCTCTCCTTCTCTTGGATGGCTAGCTACTGTTCCATCCCAATCCCCAGGCCAGAGCATTTTTTCTTTTGCCCGTCTAGTAAGGACTAGCCTTCCCTCCTTATCAAATAATAATGCTGTAAAAGCACGATGCAATTTCCCATTTGGTAAATGACATTTTACTTTTTCTTCCAAACCTATTGGATTATCATTGCCATCAACCAAAATCACATATTCTTCAGACAATTTTCTTTCTCCTGAACAATGTTCCTTGATATTTCCTATTTTTAACCGCTTTTACAATTCTCTCTGGGTTGTTTCCATTTACAAAAAAAACATCAATCCCTGACTTAGCGATTTGTGTCGCCTCTTGAACTTTTCTTGTCATTCCTCCTGTAACATCCATCTTGTTTTGTGAAATAACTGGAATTTCCCCTTTCAACTCTGATATCAATTTTTTAGTTTTTAGATCTGAGTAAAGACCATCTTCGTTTAAAGCAAAAATACTCAATCTTGGTTTTAATAATTTTGATAAATGAGTCATTATTTTATCTCCTGACAGGATGTATGTTTTTTTATTTTTGAACCACAGCGCATCTCCGTATGTAGTTGGAATCAATCCTGTCTTTGCTATTTCCGAAATTTCTCTTATCTTTTTTGGTACTGGTTTGTCTCCTATCATAAAATCAGTTGGAGGAAGTGAATACGGATTTAGCTTGTTTTTGACAAGTGCGTCTAGAATTATTTTGTCTAACTCAATCATTGAATTTTTTACAATTGCAACCCCGTGTAGATCATATCTCTTTGGTTTTGTGTGCATATCATATTTGACTGACCAATAATGCCCATATGATCCTCCCCCGTGAACAATTATCATGGGTTCCTTTATTTTTGCCAAATTTCTGGCAATGTTTTCAATTGCTTTTCTACGTGGAGATAATGGCTTATCTTTATTTGTAATAATAGACCCACCCAATTTTATCAAAATCATGTTGTTAACCCGATGCACAATCCATTAAAAAGTATCTAATCCCTGAAAATCAATTCTGGCATCAAAACAATCGTAATTTTTGTCTCTCATCGTCTCAATTATTTTTTTACTGTCACATTCATTGGTTAACATAATGATACATCCGCCTCCTCCTGCACCGGTGATCTTTGCCCCTAATGAAATGTTATTGGCCATTTTTATCATGTTCTGTATCTTCTCATTAGATATTCCTAATCTTTCTAGAAACTCTTGATTTTCAATCATAATTTTTCCTAGGTTCCTTACATCATTATTTTTCAGTAAAGTTAGGGCCTGATTGATTATTTCAGATTCTCTTTTACACATGTCCAAAAATTCCTCTCTGTTGTTTTCACTAAATTTTTTTACTTTTGATACTATTTTTTCAGTTGAATGTTTAATGTTAGAATTTGCTATGACTAGATGAAGCTCTGGTTTATAATCTATTTTTGAAAAACCATTTTTTTTATCAAATATGATCATCCCACCAAATGCGCATATAGTACAATCCGCACCTGACGTATTTTGAAAAATGGTTCTTTCTGCTTCAATTGCCATCTTTAAAATTTCTTCTTTACTATTTTCTTCGTAAAGCCTAGAAATTGCTGCAGCTGCTGCTACACAGCATGCTGAAGAAGAACCAAGTCCTACTCCCGATGGTATGTCTGATTCAACTGTAATTTTAATTCCTGATCTCTTTTTGTGCTTATCGATCATTTTTTTTGCTAAATAATAAAGAGGTTTAAAACGCAAATCTGTGACTGTGCCATATTCTTGTAGCGAAAATTCATGTTCACCAATATTTGATTTTATTGAAATTATTTCCTCTTGTACATTTTCTGCAGTAACTGTTATTCTTTTATCTATGGCACACAGAATTGCTTTTACTCCATAAACAACAAAATGTTCTCCAAAAAGGATTATCTTTCCTGGAGCAGATGCCTTAGATTTCAAGTGAAAATAATCGACCCATATCCAACAACTGAATCCATGTCTCCCGTAACATCGCCGCTTGTAGCATATTTCAACAGTTCTCCTTTTGTCGCGCCTAGATTCTTACATGCTACAATTGTTGATGCAATAGCACCGTACCCACATGCACTAATATTTTTTTCATTTAATACCGCATAAAATCTATCAAGATCAAGTTTCAAAATAGTCTCAATTAGTAACTCGTCCTGTTCATGGGCAAAATCATTTGGTTCATAATGAGTGAAATCCGACGAACCAATTATCATGATGTTCTTTTTTTGTGCAACCTTTGCAATTGCCTCTCCCAATTTTAATGCCGTTTCTTTATTTTGATCAATTAAAGTAATGGGAACTATCTTAAAGTCTGTGTACATATATTGCAATATTGGGATTTGAACTTCAATACTATGTTCTCTAGAATGTGAAAAACTATCTATGTCTATGTTTGCTAACTTTGAAATTTCTATTGCAGTATCTGAATCTATCTGCACTGTACCAAGCGGTGTTTCCCATCCGCCATCTTTCATGGTTGCTACATTACTTCCAATTCCCCAATGGTTGGGACCTATTATTACAAATAATTTTTCTGCCTCTGATGAAATAGAATAAAATGACTGTGCCGCTATTGGTCCTGAATACATATAGCCTGCATGGGGGCAAATAACGCCATAGATTCTCTTTTTCACATCTGAAGGCGGAATCTTACCAGGACCAAGTTTGTGTAAAAACATCCGGTGTATTGATTTTTTAAGTTCGTTACTTTCTTCTGGATAGAACATTCCGGCTACTGCCGGTGTTCTAATTTGCATTATTCTATTTCCTCTTCGGTTATCTTTGTTTCAAAGTCATCGATTTCATATTTCATCGACTCGTCTTCCTTTAACTCTCCTCGCTCGATAAGGATTTGACGTACCAAAAGCCAATACACTGTAGCAAGAGCTTTTCTTCCTCTGTTGTTTGCAGGAATGACGATATCTAATTTTGATGTGATATTATCCGTATTTGCAATTCCAATCACAGGAATACCTGCGTTTGTTGCTTCTGTGACTGCTTGTTCATCCACTTGAGGATCTGAAACTAAAACTAATTTAGGCTCAATGTAGTATGGAAGCGACGGGTTTGTCAAAGTTCCAGGCATGAATCTCCCGAGCAATTTTTTGGATCCTAAAATATCACAAAATTTTTCAATTGGCGTGTTTGCATATTGTCTTGCCGAACAAACAATCAATTTGTCAGACCCAATACGATTGATAAATTTTGCCACGGTCTGGATTCTATCTAGGGTTATGTCTAGATCAAGCATGTAGAGTCCCTCTGGACTGGCTTTTGTGATGAATGGCTTCATGAATGTGGTTTTTACTTGAGTCCCAACTCTGATTCCTGTAGATAAAATCTTCTTCTTAATGTCTGTAGTTTCAGTTTGTTGGCTCATAGCGATTTTAAATCTCAACCATACCGCGTATTAAATCATGCTCTGAGAGTCGTATCAACTCGTTCAATTTTGCCACTCTTTCTCCACCAACTACGCCTACTTTCAGCATTTTTGATTTTGTCGCAAGTCCTATATGAGAAATATGTGAATCGGTAGATTCGCCAGATCTATGTGATGTGATTAGTTTTACATTGTTCTGATTTGCTAGATTGGCAAATTCCATAGCATCCCATAAGCTACCTGCCTGATTAACTTTGAGGATTGCTGCATTACACGATTTTGAATTAATAGCATTTGCCAAAATCCCTTTGTTTGTCACTGTTAAATCATCGCCGGTAATCAACGTTTTTGGAAATTTCAAGGTTAATTCTGCCATGTCTGAAAATGCTTCTTCATGTACAGCATCTTCTGCATAAATTAACTTGTACTTGTCTATTATGTTAGAAGCAAATTCTATCTGTTGTTCAGGAGAGTTTTCAAAACCTGCTCTATCATAAAGGTACTTTCCTTTATCTTCATTCCATTGTGTTGATGAGGCAAAGTCTACTCCTAAAGACACCTCCTTTCCTAATGTGAATCCTAGATTTTCACAAGCCTTGGCAGATAGCTCCAAGGCTTTATCATTATCTAACTTTGGAGCCCAACCCCCTTCATCTCCTCTCCCATTTGTGAAATTTGGATCTTCTTTTTCTAATACTTGGCGTAATTCTTTATGAACTGACAAATTGACTTCAATAGCCTCTCTTATGGATTTTGAACCTGTAGCACAAACCAAAATCTCTTGTATGTCTGGTGTACCTGGTCCCGCATGAGCTCCCCCGCCCAGAATATTTCCTAGTGGGAATGGAAATCTGAATGATGATTCTGAAGATAATGTTTGAAACATAGGCTGATCCAATGCTCTTGATGCCGATTCAATAGATGCAATGGTTACTGCAAAAGCCAATGCTCCCCCAATCTCAGAATAGTTCTTTGAACCATCGAGGCTTTTCAACGTGTCATGAATTGCCTTTAAATCTGACGATTCTAATCCCACAAATTTTTCGAAATTAGCATTAAGTTTTTTCAGACTCTCTTCTGGATTTCCATTTGGAAAGCTCACCGCTTCGTATTTTCCAACACTTGCTCCTGAAGGTGCACAAACTCTACCTAAGAATTGCTTATCTGATACTACATCGACTTCTACTGTCTTACTACCTCTACTGTTGTAAAGAATACGTCCTTTTATTGAAGAAATTTTTGGCATATTACTCTAACTCAGATTGGACTTCTTGATGTCTTCTCTGAATTGCCTCATAGAATGGGATTATCTGCTGAATTGTTTCAAGTGAGGTCAATAACATTCTTCTACAACAATATCTTGTAATGTCTAAAGAATCTAGTATTTTAGCAGGATCTTCTCCTGATTTGACCGAATTTTGATAATCGTCATACTTATCCGCAATTAAATTTCCGCAAGTGAAACATCTTACAGGAATTAACATGTAACCGAGAATGTAATCAAGGATTATAAAAACCATGCAAGAAAAATCTCTTGCGGGCGTCGCCCAGCCTGGCCAAAGGCGCTAGCTTGAGGGGCTAGTCTCTTAGGAGTTCGTGGGTTCAAATCCCATCGCCCGCATACAAAACTAATCATACTTGGGTAATTTATCGAGAATTTTTATCAATTCTGAACGTCTTTTCTCCTCTGTAATAATGCCTCTTGAATCATCTACCAATATTCGATTCACGTCAATTTTCCGTCTAACTTCTTTGATAACTTTATCGTACAGGGCGAATGAACTTAAATTAAGATATAACCATTCCATGATCTCAAATATTCTGGTGGCCTCATCTATGTCGCCTGTTCTGATTCTGTCAAAAACCATTCTTTTTAATTCCCCAATACAATCAAGTAATCCCAATATGTATGACTCGGGCATCACACCCAGCATTTTGTTTGTAGGTATCTCTTTTTTTTCTGTAATTGCCACAAGACAAACCGCTTCAACATACTCTTGTTCAGGAGTCACTAGATAGCGCCTTAGATCACCTGTTGCTTTTTTTTGATATCTTTTTAACAACAAATTTGCTTGTTTTAGATTCTTCTTTGCTGTTTTCAATTCTCCTCCATGAACTCCTATGATTGCCTTGCTGCATATGATCACTATTTCTCTTGTATTTTTTAACAGAAACTCTCTATTATCCTGAGTATCGGAAAGCAGTGATGCTATTTCATTTAGTGTTGATTTTATGCTTACGACTGACACGATTATCCTATTGTGTAGTTAGATAAAGTCGTTTTCTAATTTTGTCTACTATTTCCATTTTTACTGTAAACATTATCACTAAGACATGGTTTTTATTTAGTATGAAAGTAGGATAGTCATGGCAAGACGTGTTACTATAATGCTGGATGATGATCTAGTTACTAAAATTAGACAAAAACAGGCAAAACTTATTCAAAAAGAGAATAAATCTGTGAGCTTTTCCAAGGTATTGAATTCTCTTCTTGAAGATTCACTAAAGCGATAATCTATCCAAAACTACATTATTTGAAAATTTATCATTATGGTGTATCTTTAGAATTCCATGCATGGTCAAAGAAATCGTTACACCAAGAAATGAATTTTGAATCCCTACTGAAAATGATTTTTTGAACATCTATGTTTTTATTTTTTTTGAATGTCAAATAGGCCTCTTTATTAGATACTGCTAATGCAAGTGGCAGATCCTTCGTTATCTTCTTCTCATAATTGTATTTAATCGAGTCTTTTTTTTGTAATTCTATACCACGTAATTTTGGAATTTGAGTGTCTGTTTCTTCAATATGAAAAATTTTGACCTTTTTTCTTACCAATTTCGGGAATTCAGATTTTTTTATTTTGAAACAATTTTGAACCGTAATGATTTTGATGTACTCAGCTTCTTCAAAAAACGAGTTATCTATCTTCTCTTTTTCCTTTTTTAATGTTATTTCCATATCTTGTAAATCATCAATTCTCTGAACAAATTGTTTTGGAAGCAGAAACATATCGTGTGTTTTTAAATATTCACTGTTATTAGCAACAAATTGTATTGGTGTAATATGTAGCATTAAAATTTTACCTAAATTAGTGAGTGATACGATTCCGTCTGGATTTTTTTTAATAATCTCTGCATCAATTAATTTTGTAAAATGTTTCTGCATTGCTTGCAATGTTATGTTTAGTTTTTTTGCCAGTTGAGACATTGTCATATTTGTTTCTTGAAGATAACTAATCATCAAACGACGAATATTGTTATCTAGTGCAGAAAAAATATCTATTTTTCTTTGTGCTAATTCATTTATGATTTCTCTAATTCTCTGTTTTGCTGGAATTGCTGAATTCCATAAGCTGTTAAAAAAATTCTGTTGTTGGTCCACCACATCTCTCACATTACTGTATACAACCTGCGTTAATGGTTTTGATTCATGTAGAATATTTGTAGCCATGTATTCTTTTTCATTTATTGCTATGCCGCCCTTGACGTTGTCTAGATGTCTCATCTCATCAACAATATTCAAAAGACGTTTGCAATACTCTAGATTTTCTTTGGTTATCTCTGTAATTACTCTTATTTTTCCACCTCTTTTTCTGATGTCGATGTATCCATTCTTGTATGCACTTACATCAAGTACTATGGATGGAGCTTTACTGTCATAACACAAATCCATTTTCTTTTTAACGTTGTTCATGAATTCTACTCCCTTAGTAACGGCATCTTCAGAACCATAGATAATTTTGATTGTATCATTAACGTGAGAATAGCTTGATATCTCTAGATCTCTTGATTTTTTCTTGGATCTTGAATTCATTAATTTTCTAACAAATCATTCTTTTTTTTGAATATAAAAAACCCCATTGAAAATTTTTAGTAATCTAAATAGTTTAGTTGTATCCTATTTTGTTGTGAATTCCTTTTATGTGGATTTCTAAAGTCTCATTATGAGACAAGGTTCTTGCATATGTGCTGCTTGTAAAATTGAAATCAAGGATGATTTGTGCAGATTTTGTATTTTACGAGATGTAGATGACAATCCTATGGTACTACACTTTCATTATTTTGCGCCTTGTTGGGATTTTGAGAGGTTCACCAAACAATATGCCAATTTTACATTTGAGAAAGGTGGATTCTCCTGCAATGAAAAAACCACTTTTACACAAGAGAATGTTACACATATGCAATCTAACATAGAAATGTGGATTTCTTAAAAATTTTTTTAAACTAGACCTATCTGTAACAATCACCTGATTTGCCTTGTTTTATTATAAACTTGTATCTGATCTACTCCGAAAGATATTTTTCTAGATTTGTTTTTTCTAAACCATGGAAATTACTGTTGATCAAATGTATCGGATTGAGAATAATGGTCACGCAATGGGATTTCTGAAAAAATTCATGATGGAAAATGCGGGAGCATCTGCTGTAAAACGACTAATTGAAAATTTTGGAGATGTCAAATCAAAAAATGTCTTAATTTTTGTTGGTATGGGAAATAATGGAGGTGATGGATTAGTAATGGCCAGACACCTAGCAGGGTATGCTGCCAGTGTTTTTGTGAAGTTACTTGGTGAACCTGAAAATATAAAAACGGAGGAAAGTAGGTGGAACTGGTCTATCTTACAGAAAATGCCTTCTGTAACGCTCCTTACAGGTAATAATCTAAATTTTGATTTCATTCCTGATCTGATTATAGATGGAATCTTAGGTACGGGAATATCTGGAAATATAAAAGAACCATATGCTTCAGCCATAAATTACATTAACAATGATGACTCTTTCAAATTTTCTGTAGACGTTCCCTCTGGATTAGATCCTCAAACAGGAAATACTGCTAATATTTTTGTAAAATCCAACATGACGGTAACCTTTCATAAAATGAAACAAGGCATACCTAAACGAAAAGATTTAACCGGTATTCTTTATGTTGAAAAAATTGGAATTCCACCTGAGGCCGAAGATGGTGTATTATGAAAGTTCACCAAATTCAAGTAGGCTCTATGCAGAATTTCACATATGTGGTTGAAGATGAAGATACCTGCGAAGCAATTGTAATTGATCCCTCTTGGGAATTAATAGAAATTGAATTGATAATTAAGAGAAACAACCTAAAGATTAAGTATATTGTAAATACACACCATCATTTTGATCATACTTTAGGCAATGAAGGAATTGCGTTATCTACAAATGCACAAATCATTCAACATGAAAATTCGGATTTGAAACATGATTTAACTGTCAAAAATGGTGACACAATCGAATTTGGAAAATCAAAATTAACCGTGTATCATACTCCCGGTCATTCAAAAGACAGTATTTGTTTAGTGGGTGATGGCAAAATTTTTTCCGGCGATACTCTCTTTGTAGGAAATTGCGGAAGGGTTGACCTTCCTGGAGGCAGCGCAAAAGAATTGTATCATAGTCTTTTTGACATACTATGCACATTAGATGATGATCTAGTGTTATTTCCTGGTCATAATTATGGACATACAGCAACCTCTACACTCAAGCAAGAAAAAATCACTAATTTTATACTCCAAAAAAAAACTGAACAAGAATTTGTTCAAATGCTGGGTCAATGAATTTCTTAGACGATTTAGAAATATTTGGAAACATTTCCAAGGCTGAAAATTTCCTAGACTCATGTAAAACTGATAGTTTTTTGTTTTCACTTGTTATGTCTTATACTCAAACATGTGAAATTCCAGGAATAACTTTTGCAGGTGCTGATAGTTCTATGATTCAGTTTACTCCTCCTGCAGACGCTGAATATCTTCATTATGGTTATTGCAAGACAATTGACAAAATTCCTATGACTCCTGACGGCATACCTACTCCTGGACTGCTCACAAAAACCGCATTGGAATCCGCCAGCATACCTCATCTAGTAGTAAATGCAGGAAGCAAAATCTCTCCTCAATTACCTTTTATAGAAACTGGTTTGTCTCTTGGCAAAAACATTTCTCTCGAACCCGCAATGAGTAATTCTGAAGTTATTCATGCTGTCGATTATGGAAGAATTGTTGGTCATAGTTTAGCATCTATGGTGAATTGTTTGGTTATCGGAGAAACCATACCTGGTGGTACAACCACTGCTCTTGCTGTATTGAAAGGATTAGGTTTTGATGCTAAGGTGAGTTCAAGCATTCCAAATAATCCAATATCATTGAAAAATAGAATTGTAAGTTCTGCGTTGAACAGACTAAACTCAGATAATCCATATGATGTGATTGCATATGTGGGCGACCCGATGATTGCATTTGTTGCAGGGATGCTTAGTTCTGCATCAGAAGTTTCAAAGGTCTTGTTGGCAGGTGGCACTCAAATGGCTGCAGTATTGTCATTTGCTTCCAAACTGGGATTTAATGCGAATAATACTGCTATTGGTACCACTTCTTACATCACACAAGATAAAAATACAAATTTTAGAACGATTATCTCAGATATTGCTGATATACCTGCATTTGCAGTTGATCCAGGTTTGAAGAATTCAAAATTTAGTGGTTTGCAAGCCTATTCCAACGGTTTTGCTAAGGAAGGAGTTGGCGCAGGTGGAAGTATAATTGCCTCAATGCTGAAAACTGGAAATATCTCTAATTTTCTTGGATTATGTGAAAAGGAATACCGACGACTTTACTCTCTGAATAACTGAGCCGATATTTGTATTTACAAAATCTATCAAACTTCTGTTTGGCTGTTCTCTGTACTATCAGATGCAGTCGTTTCTTCTGAAGATTCTTTTGAGTTGATTTCTAATTTTTTATTACTTGAATTTTCTAGTATGTTGGGAATCTTTGATTCTGGTGAAAAATGGATACTGTCTTCTTCCTCTAGCGATACTACATATGATGGAATATCTACACGTCTATCTCCTATCATAATGTGTCCATGAATAATTGCTTGTCTTGCTTGATAAGGTGTCTTGAATCCAAGTTTTTTTGTAACAATTGATTGCAATCGTCTTGAAAGCAAATCATCAACTTGAAGATTGAGCACATCATCTAATGTTGATCCTGCACTTACCAATCCTATTTTAGCTAACGAATTCATCAATACTGGTTCCTTTTCTTGCCGTTCATCTTGCCTTAATGCAAGTAATGACCTAGCTTGATGTCTAACTCTTGATAATTCAGTGTGAGCCTTCCATAACTCTCGTTTAGTTCTTAATCCAAATATTCCTAGGATTTTTAATTCATCCATTTTTAATTCATAGTTTAGTGGCCTCTTTGGTTTTCTCCAAACACGTCTTGGATATTTAGGATCGCCCATCTAATTCTCTACTCCTTCTTTCCTTCCGTTGTTTTGGAGGTTGCTGCTGGTGCTGCTGGTGCTGCTGGTGCTGCTGGTTTAGCAGGAGCTGCCTTTCCTCCTTTTGCTACTCCGACTGCTCCGCCTCTCCTACCTGTAGTTCTGGTTCTTTGGCCTCTTACCTTAAGTCCGTTTAGGTGCCTATATCCTCTCCAACTTCCAGTAACTCTTTCTCTTTCAATATCATTTCGTAATGTAAAATCAATGTCTGATGTGAGAAGATGCTTGTCTGAACCAGTCTCAATATCTTTTCTTCTATTAAGGAACCATACTGGAAAGTTTTCTGATGTTGGGTTAGTAATTAATTTTTCAATTCTCTGTACATCTAATTCTGAAAGAAACCCTATGTTGGAATTGGTGCTAATATGTAACGTGTCGAGAATGGCTGTGGCAAAATTGTATCCAATTCCTTTGATCTGTGTTAAACCTATGAGGACCTTTTTTGCTCCCGCTATGTCATTACCTACAATTCTCACAATGTGTCTATATTCTTGACTACTCAAGTATTCACAAATTCAAAACTACCCCGATAAAAACCATGCTAGATGTGAAATATGCGAGAATTCTACATATCTGCCACGTCTACTATAATTTCATCTAAAGTCCTGATCTTCAGTCCAATTCTTGCCTTGAATGTTCCATTGATTACATTTACAACATTTCTTGATCCCACTTTGGGCGTCGATGTCTATGCAATAACAGTGCTCTCCCTTGCCTGAATCATCATTATGGCATAGTTTTTGCATATTTCTCGTTACAAAATTTAATTAATTATTCTTTTTCTGGTCTCAATAATAACATTTTTTTAATATTGTTGCACATTTTCAAAGGTGGACTGTATTAATAGAGACAAAATTGTTGATTGCATGTTTGATCCTCTGACTTCTTCTATAATTGCAGAACTGGAAGGAGGAAAAATTGAAAAATCAATTCTAGCAAAACGTTATTCTGTATCTGAATATGAAATAATTGAGAGGCTGTCTTATTTGATTGATCATGGTTTTATACAGCACATATTCGAAAACAATCAATGGTTTCTCTTGGCGGATAATGAGAAATTTGATAAATTCATTGAAAATGAAAATTTTGATACAGCTATTAACGGGCTAGAAAAAATGGACAGCTATCTGAATTAATGTCTGCGGTTCTTTACAGCATAAATTCCAACACCCATCATTCCAGCTAGTCCAACAACAAGAACATAAAGTGAAATAAATCCTAAGGATTTTTTACCTGCGTCAGGTTCTGGACCTATAACTCCGAGAACCCTCATCTTTTCTTGATCCGTATTTCTAATAATCAATTTATATGTGCCAGAATCAATTATGTCGAATTTACCTTCTTCTACTTCTTTGTTGATCTTTTGAGATTTTATTTCCATTCCTAAAGGATCATACAGGTTTATTGATATGATGTCTTCTTTAAAATTGAGAATTTGAATCGCATAAACCCCATTTTCGTTTATCGATGCATCTAACTCTGTTTCTAAAATTAATTCTTCTCCAGCACCTATGTCTCCTTCAGTTTTTGCCAAATCTTCAAAAATTACCTGATTCCCATAAAATGATAAAATAATTCCTATCGCAATTAAAGCCCCTGACATGATTAACAATATTGATGACTTTAGCACAAATTTCTATATCTAGTTCTTTAGTTTAAACCTATTAACTTCATTCTAAAATTACTATAAACATCAAATTGGTTCAGGATGAATTGTAATAACTGCATTCTTTATTTTCATCCTTATGACATGTTCAATTTCTGACGTTAAATCATGTACTTTCTCAATTGACAGCTCTTTGTCAAATGAACAATCAATATCAATTTTCTGTATGTCTTCAAAGTTTAGCGAAATTATGCGTCCAATTTCCTTTAC
>JAGQHF010000122.1 GCA_020431985.1 Nitrosarchaeum sp.
ATTTCTATATTTTCAAGGGTTTTTAACAAATTTTTTGAATTAGGCTCAAATCAGGATAGTATTTATCTAGATAAAATGTCATTGATGAGCTAGTGAAGAAGCCATTTCAACGTAGAAGCGACAAAAAAGAAGAAACTCCGAAAAAAAGACCCGAGCCAGATAAATTAGAGGAGACAAGTTTAGTCGATTCAGATTACAATCGTAAGAAATTATTCAAAAAAGGGGTAAACCTTATGGCTGATGAAAAACTCGAGGATGCAGCAGTAGTTTTTGAACAGGCTCTTAGAATTGACCCAAAAAATGTTGAAACACTAATGAAATTAGGATATGCCCGATTTCATTTGGATGAGCATGGTGCGGCCCTCAAGATTTATGATAGAGTTTTGGATATAGATGTGACAAATCCTGAAGCATGGAACCTCAAGGCATTGGTTCATTACGAACAGAAAAATTTTGCCAAAGCATTGGATGCAGTAGAAAAAGCCATTGAATCAGATCCAACTTACGGAATGGCCTGGTATAACAAGGCATGCTATTTGTCGCTCTTAAATCAGGTTCCAGAATCGCTAGAAGCATTAAAGCGGTCAATTGAGATTGATGTGAAAAATGCGAGAAAATCTGTCAGAGACAAAGATTTTGCAAATGTAAGAGTAGAGGAAGGATTCAAGAGAATTAATGAAATAGTTGTTTTAGAATCGGTTAGACAAGGATATCATACGCTAGGAGCAATAGTTTGGACAACGTTTCTAGATAAAGCAGATGCTGATGATGCAATAAACAAACTATTAGAAAAAGGGCTTATTGTAAAAAATGAAAAACGTGATGGATTGTCCAGAATTCCAGTATATGATCTAGCTCCAGAAGTTGCAGAAAAGATGGGAAAAGAAAAGAAAGGACTGTTCGGAATTACTCGTAAAAAACTCCCCACACCTGTCAAGAATTTAAAAGAAATCAGTCACGCGATTCAAGCAGTTAAAGGAGCTATAGAAGAAGAGGATGTTGATAAGACAAAGGAAATATTTGAAGAGTTTATTGATCCAAACAAATCAGGGGAACAAATGATTGAACAATTCTTTGATGAACATAGGGAAATCAGATTGTGGAAAATCAGACTAAAAGACAGAGGGAAAGACTATCTAATCGAAAACAAAGAGAAGATGTTGAGTCTTTTTGACAATATTGAAGTAACCATCACAAAGAAACTGCGCAGTCAGATATCATAGTTATTCAGCAGACAAATCCCAATAGCTGGCATCTTCCTGTTTTTGAGTGGGTTTTTTAAGATTTTTCCACTCTTTAAATGATCTTACGTATAGTTTGACATTTGGCAGGCCAACTGATTTGAGAGCATAGTATGCCAATCCAGACAGGGTACCTACACTACCACAATATGTTATGATTTCAGCATTATTTGTTACACCTCGGTTTTCCAATAATCTTTTCATATCGTCTTTTGGGCGCAAAATTTTATCAGAAGAAGCAAGCGTCCGGTATGGAAGATTTACAGCTCCAGGTATGTGCTGTTCCAAATAATTTAACCGTTCTCGATTATCTATCAAAAGAGTGTTGGGTTTTTCTTTTGATTGTTCAAGATAGTCAGAAGTTGCCAATATTTCAGGATTAAGATTCAAGGAATGAGTTTTAGTTTGGATTTCTGGCGTTTTGGTTTCGTGTTCCAGACCAAGGGACTTCCATTTACTGTAAGTTGTTTCCAGCAGAGAGACATCAGAATGTCCTATATACTCTAATGTCCACGCCACACGAGATGCCAAAGCTCCGAAGGTGTCATCATATACAACAACTGGAGTCTCATCGTCAATTCCCAATGATTGAAAAAGTTTCTGTACACGTTCTGGACTATCATCAGAGAGCAGGTTGGCCAAAGGCAAGTTTACAGACGATGGAATGTGGTTTTGTTTGTAATCTTCTTCACGCCGTACATCAATTACACGTACACTTTTGTCTCGAATCTCAGAGCGAAGGGAATCAATATCAGTGGTTGTTTTGATAGTTTTTTCACGACTCAAGCGGCACATTCACCCTTACCCGTCTTTGTATGATAGCTAGTATCAGTTCCATAATCAGAGTAAAAATCTGGATCATCTTCTTTAGTAGGAGGAATCGTCAGAGGATCTAAAATTTTTCTAATATCGTTTACGGATTTTATTGCAGAATCCTCTTTTTCATTAACAACACGATGAATCCACTCTTTTAGGGAATCATTTGATTTCTTGTGTTGTTTGAACAATTCAATAATTTTGAGGATTACCGGAATCACTCTTTTTGCAGGAACTCTTGTACATGTAACTCCCAACATTGTTTCTCCATCAGAGCGTCCTCCCAATGACATTTGGTAGTTTGGATACATTTCCTTTCCAACACGGCCCCCTCCACCGAAAAAACCAATGGTCGCAATACCGTGTTGCCCACATGAGTTTGGACAGCCACTTATCTTAATGGATGAATCTTGCAAGTCAACATCTTCATCTAACTTCATCTCTAGGAATTTTCTTTGAATTTCCTTTGCCAACCTATGAGAGTTTGTTAATGCAAGATTACAAGACGTAGTGCCAGAACATCCTATTGGAGCAGTCATAGTAAGTGCTCCAGATTTGGCAAGTCCAGCCTGCAATAGTTTGGAGTATAGATTAGGCAAATCATCATTATGTATGTAACGAATTGCGATGTTTTGGTTGAATCCAGTTCTTGCTTTTCCTTCCGATGAAAATTCTCGTATGATTTCTGCTAGTGCAACAAGTTGAGTTGCCGTAATATCTCCAGCTTCAAGCGTAAGAAACACAGAGTGATATTCTGATTGTTTTTGTTTTATTGTGTTGGTTTTTAGCCATCTTGCATAACCATCAGGTACTGAAAAACCACTTTGATCAGTTATTTTGATAGGACGTTTAATGTCAGAAGAGTCGTCAATTTCAAGACTAGTTACAACAGATTGAGTAGCTCGTACAATCGCTCTCTCTTTTAACACTAGATTTTGGAATTTATCCCAACCCATATCGTTTACTAGATAGCGCATTCTATTTCTTGCAAGGTTTTTTCGATCACCTAATCTGTCAAATATTCGAAGGACCGCCAGTGAAGTATACAATAGGTCTTCCTCAGGAGTAAATTCTTCCAATTGATGGCCCACGAATGAACGATTTCCTAAACCACCACCCAAGAAAATTTTAAAACCGCGCTGTTTGATTCCATTAGATTCTCTTAGTTGCGGAATTAAACCAACATCAACCATTCTGACCATGCCATGTTGCTCACAGCAAGTAAAATTGAATTTGAATTTTCTAGGAAGGCTCTGAGCAATAGGATTTCTTAAAAAGAATTTTGCAGTTGCCAGAGCATAAGGGGTTGAATCAAACTTCTCATCAGCACATACACCTGATAAAGGACTGCACATGACATTTCTTACAGAATTGCCACATGCTTCTCTAGATGTTAGACCTACCTCTGCAAGACCACGGAATATTTCAGACACATCTTCTAAAATCACCCAATGAAGCTGGATGTTTTCTCTTGTGGAAATATGGGCACTCCCAATTGAGAATTGTTCACTTAGTTGGGATATCTTTTCAAGTTGATTCGGGTAAACTTCTCCAGCAGGTAGTTTAATCCTCACCATTGCATAGTCGCTAGTCATTCTTGTTCCATATGCACCATGTTGAAGCCTATATCGTCTAAAGCTATCTTCGTCGTATTTTCCTTGCCGAAACAGTTTTACGGTTTTTGCAAAATCTTCTGCTTCTTCCATTCTTGCCCAATTAACTTTTGGTTTTATAGAGTCAGTACGAGTTTGCTTAACATCAGAAACGGTCAATACAAGTAAAGTCGTCTTGTTTGTGATATAAATTTTTGATAAGGGATGTTTTTGGAACGATAAAGACCAGATTGTGCCTGAATTTTCCTATATGTCAAAACATCATAATTAGTGCAACCTAATTTAATAAAAAGTGGGAAAGTATTAATTGGTTTTAGAGTGTGGAAACTCATGCAGGAAGCAACAGTTGCAGAGAAAACATCAAAAATATTTACAGATGTTCGTGAAGTTGAAATCACTAGAGCTATTGCAGATGAATTTCATTCTGTCTTGATAGACAGAGCAGAATCTGACGTTATTATCATTGGAGCAGGACCAGCTGGATTAACTGCAAGTAGAGAGTTGTCCAACATGGGATTCAAAGTTTTGGTCATTGAACAGAATAATTATCTTGGAGGAGGTTATTGGTTGGGAGGCTATATGATGAATCCTGTAACTGTCAGGGAACCAGCTCAAAAGATATGGGATGAATTAGGGATACCCTACAAAAAAGTCAGAGACGGGTTATACCTAACACCCGGACCTCATGCAGTTTCAAAACTTATTGCAGGTGCATGTGATGCAGGAGTTAAATTTCTAAATCTTACAAAGTTTGACGACTTGGTCTTGAAAAACGGTCGAGTAGCAGGAATTGTAGTCAACTGGATGCCAGTATCAGCACTACCAAGAAACATAACCTGTGTTGATCCTGTGGCTTTTGAGTCTAAGGTCATTATTGATGCATCTGGACATGACTCAGTAGCAGTAAAACGTCTTGTTGATAGAGGACTAGTAGAATGGAAGGGAATGAATCCAATGTATGTGAATGAAGGAGAAGAACATGTTGTGGAAAAAACAGGAGAAGTATATCCAGGTTTGATTGTGGCAGGAATGTCAGTTACTGAAACACATGGTCTGGCCAGAATGGGTCCAACATTTGGATCAATGCTGTATTCTGGCAAAAAAGCGGCAGAGATTGCTGCTGAAAAAATTAAAGAGTTAGAAAGATAAAGAAACATAGACACATTATTGAAAATATCTAGAATTATTTTTTATGACGAACCCTCAGTGCCTGAAATCAATCTAGAGGATCTAGCGAGATTTGTGCAAGCCACCACAGGGATTTTACCGGAAATAAAAAAACCAATTCTTACCTTATGTGGAGAAAAAGAATTTGAGAAGATTGCATCCAGTAGGATATTCAAGCTTGGCATGCCATATAGAAGACATCTTCCTAATGATGAAGAAATACAATTTGAAAGAACCAGTTTGGAAAATGCCTCAAACCAGAACATAATCTACTATGATGGATTTGAACTACAAAACATATTCAGAGAAATGATAACAGATGAAGAATCTTGTCAAGACATATTTCATGTAATTTTTACAAACAAACTAACTTGTACCTATGATTACAATGATTACAGATATCATGGTAGAGCTGTAATTGGATCGAATCCATCAATCATTTCAACTACAGGAATTATCGAGGCGCCAGCAAAACCACGTGAATACTATTTAGAATTAATATCAAAATCTAGACAAGGGATAAACATAGAAACCCTGAAAGAAAAATACAAAGGAACATTTCTAGAATACCATGATTCAAGATTATCAATTGTGATTCAAGGGTATCTTTTACAGGCTTTATTTTATTACGAGACTGGAGAGTCTTTTTGTGATGAAAAAGACTGTAGATTGTTTAATGCACATTGGCAAAAAGATCTTTTACACTCACAGATCGAATCAGGGAAATTGTGCCAAAAACACCAAAAAATTTTGAAGAATATGACAACTTAAATTATTGAAATTAAGAGGAAAGACATCATGATGGCATCCGATGCAAGTGGAGTGATCTTAGAAAACAAAGATGAACCGCCCAAAATACCAGATAAGAAAAAGACAAAATTCGACGTAGTCATCATAGGAGCAGGTCCAGCTGGATACACAGCCGGAATTTATTGTTCAAGAGGAGGATATGATACATTGATTCTATCAGGAATTTTACCAGGAGGGCAGTTAGTCAATACAACAGAAGTAGAAAATTTTCCAGGATTTGAAAAGGGGATAATGGGTCCTGATTTAATGATTGAAATGAGAAAGCAGTCACAAAGAATGGGGACTACAATAATAGATGATGAAGTTGTGAATGTTGATTTTAGGCGTAGACCATTCAAGATTCTAACAGCTTCCGAAGAGTATGAAGGAAAGGCAGTAA
This sequence comes from Nitrosarchaeum sp., assembly GCA_020431985.1. Taxonomy (GTDB): domain Archaea; phylum Thermoproteota; class Nitrososphaeria; order Nitrososphaerales; family Nitrosopumilaceae; genus HKST03. The sequence continues at coordinate 6,027 of JAGQHF010000122.1, forward strand.
TAATTGCAACAGGAGCAAATCCTAGAAAGCTAGGATTAGAAGGAGAACAGAAATTCGGAGGCAAAGGAGTATCATACTGTGCAACATGTGATGGGCCATTCTTTAGAAATCAAGAATTGGTGGTGGTAGGAGGAGGGGACTCTGCAATAGAAGAGGCCACATTTCTCACAAAATTTGCGACAAAGGTACATTTGGTTCATCGTAGAAATGAATTACGTGCAAGTAAAGTAATGCAAGAAAGAGCAATGAATAATGAAAAAATCAAGTTTCATTGGGATTCAGAGGTAAAGGACATAAAAGGTGACCAAAAGATGCAGCAGGCAGTATTAAAGAATATCAAAACAGGTAATGAAGAAACATTGAGCGTAGGAGGTTTGTTTGTAGCCATCGGTCATGAGCCAAACACAAAATTGTTTGCCAATCAAATTGAACTAGATGATGAGGGTTATGTCATTCTAAAAAACAAAACACATACCAATATCGAAGGAATATTTGCTGCAGGAGACGTACATGATAGAAATTACAGACAAGCAATAACAGCTGCCGGGTTTGGATGCATGGCAGCAATAGATGTGGACAAATACCTGACAGAACACAAGTGAGTGTTTATACTGAAAATTCATTATAGGCAGATTCGAATACAAATTAATCAGACACATGCAGGATAGCAATGAATGACAACATAGAAAAAATTCAAGAGACGGTAAAGAGACTCTCAGTATTAGGTGCCGAACTGTCAAAAACAAAATTTAGTTATAAAATTGTCGATGGAAAAAATTCCAAATACTGGGGAGATTATATTGAAAATCTAAAAAATCGTCACAATAAAGGAAAGCAATATTATTCTCAAATTTATTTACTCATGGATCTGATTGAGAAAGATAAAGCTGGGATCTTTTTGTTAAAAATAAGTAAGTTGGAACAATTAGTAACAAAATTTCAGGAATTGCTTGAAGAAATAAAAGAAAACCCATCCATAATGTCACCAAAAGACAAACAACAAAGTAAATGGAGTAAAGAAATACGAAAGCAGACAATAGAGCATAGCGAGAAGAGTTTAAATCATGAGAAGGAAATGAACCGAGATTTTCGGGAATTCTACGATATACACGTTAAGGAAATACTAGAAATCTAGATTCAATATGCTAATCGGGATATGTGTTTAGCATCGTTTAATGCAGCCTCAAATTCATCTTCAGTCATGACATTTTGTTTTGCATAAACACTCTTGAATTTTCTTCCATCATCGGCAAAAATTCCTACTACGCATGCATTTTCACCGACATTGTATTTTCTCATACAAGCATAAACAGCAGCAGAAGAAGGACTTATGAGTAGATGGTCTTTTGAATAAACTTCCTTGACAACAGAAAAGGCTTCTTCGTTATCTACGGAAATCCAATCATCCACGACGTTTTCACGTTTTAGGAAAAGATCAGGTTTTGCAGATTCTTCGAAATTTCGCCACCCTTGAATTAAATGGTTTTGTTGGGGCTGACATCCAATAATTTTTACATTTGGGTTTTTTTCCTTGAGAAAAGTTCCAATTCCAGTTATCGTACCTCCAGTTCCAACACCAGTAAAAAAATGAGTTACCTTTCCGCCAGTCTGTTTCCAAATTTCGGGTCCAGTTCCGAGATAATGCCCTTGGAAATTTGCTTCGTTTGCATATTGGTTAGGAGAATAATATGTGTCAGGCCTAGATGAGGCAATAGAAGTTGCAAGTGCAATGCTTTGATCTGTTCCAGAGCCCACCTTAGGACACAAGTCATCACTTGTCTCGAAAACTTTTGCTCCAAGGTTTCTTATGATCTCTTTTGTCTCATTACTGGCTTTTTCAGGAATTACAATCTCAACTTTGTAACCAAGTAGATTTGCAATACCAGTTAATGCAATTCCAGTATTGCCAGAAGTAGGTTCAATTATTATGCTCTTGCCTTTAGTCAAGATACCTCTTTCTTCACCATCTTTTATCATCCAAAATGCGGCTCTATCTTTTACAGAGCCAAATGGATTGTGTCCTTCAAGTTTTGCAAAATATTCACTGCTTTTATTTGATAAAGATTCTAGTTTGACAAGTGGAGTATTACCCACACGGTTAAGGATGTCATCAGTAACAATTGTCATGAGATTAGTTATTTCACCTTTTTAATTTGAAATGTAATCACATTTCCATCTTTGGACATTTTTACTAATTCATGACCGTTTCTAGTGACCCATCTTGAAATATCATCTTCTGCCGCAGGATCATCTGCTGAGACGGTCAGGATTTCACCAACTTGCATTCTTTCGATCTCAATTTTTGTGCGAAATACAGGCTCAGGGCAAAATAATCCTGTGGCATCAAGTTTTTTTTCTGTAATATCAGACATGATAACTATTTCATAAAGCTCGTTTTGTCATATTAAAATCTAATTAAGTTTATGAAAACATAATGAATTTGTTAGCTATGCCTATGAATAACAACCCCTGCCGCAGTAAATACGCTTTAGTGTTGGAACAGAGTACACAGTAAATGCTGCTTATGGTGAGGAGCCCCAGGTGGTTAATTGAGCATATTTTTGCCGCTCAGGATTAAACAGTTGTTGATAATTTCAAGACGCTTGAGCATGGTTTGACCCATATTTACCGTACAACCAATGTATTTCTTCAAATCAAACACCATGTGAACTTATGGATGAATGAGGGAATAATACATTATTTTTAACTTGAACATATAATATTACACAATATCATTATTAATTTAAAAAACGGCGTAAAAATATGAGCAGTTTTGCAGTCATAGGAGGGCCCCAATCAAAAAAACTTGCAAAAAACATTGCAAAAAGACTTGGTGCATCTTACATTCCAACGAATGTAAAAATATTTCATGATGGAGAGAGCAAAATTACCATTACAATTAAAAAAAAATTTGACAATATCATAGTGGTACAATCTACATACCCACCAGTAGATACAAGCATAATTCATGCATTATCCATATTATCAAAGGCTCATGAAATTTCACATAATGTGTATCTAGTAATTCCATATGTAGGGTATGCCAAGCAAGACAAAGAATTTCTAAAAGGAGAGATAATAACAATAAAAGTAATTGCAGAACTATTTCATTCCGTGAAATGCTCAGAAATTATCATGGTGGACTTTCATAGTTCCGAGGCATTATCTTTCTTTCACATGCCGACAAAAAACATTTCTGCAGTAGAATTACTTGCAGACCATGTCAAAAAATTAAATCTCAGTCATCCACTGATTGTGTCTCCTGACTTGTTTTGGAAAGTCCATGCAAAGAAATTTGCCAACATCATAGGTTCTGATTCAATTGCATTAAATAAAAAAAGAGATAGAAAGAGTGGAGAGTTATCAATAATTTCAAAAAAATTCCAGACAGGTAGAAAACGAGATCTGGTCATACTAGATGATATGATCAGTACAGGAAACAGTGTCAGAGAAGCAATTAGATTCTTAGGACGAAATAACTTTGGAAAGATTATTGTTGCATGCACACATCCTGTACTAGTGAAAAATGCAGAAAAAATGCTAATGAAAAACGGAGTTTCAAGAATCATAGGAACAAATTCAATAGACGGAAAATTTGCAAAAATTGATTTGTCACAGATAATTGTCGATGCAATAAAGCAGTAACAGAAGATATTACCTGTCTATGACAAAGGTTCTCTCTACGGTGGGAGATTCTTTTACCATGTGGATTAGCATATCTGTTTTTTTTCCTATGCCAATAGGAGGTTGAGTCAGTAGAGCAGATTTAGCCCTCTCTAGTTTGTGAGGTTTTTCAGCATAAACAGTATAGATTATATCTCCTTTTTTTACAGCATCTCCAATTTTTTTTGCAAATACAATTCCAGCACCCTTGTCTTTTGGTGCTCCTGCAGCCCTTCCCACTTCAACTACCAGTCTGTTTTCTATCCACAGTACCTGCCCAGACTTTTCTGATCTAACTTCATAGAAATGCTTTCCAATTGGAATATCCTCAGGCATAATTTTCGGATTACCGCCTTGTGCTTTGATGATCTCTCGTAGTTTTTTTTCTGCTTTGCCAGATTCCAAAATTTTTTTGGCAAGAGCATAGCCATTTTTTTTTCCAAGCAGTTCAAAGAGACTTCCTGCAATATTACATGTCTTATCAATCAGATCAGGTATGTTTTCTCTGTTTGTAATTACCTCAAGTGCCTCTCTTGCCTCTAATGCAGGACCAACTGCATTTCCAATTGGTTGATCTCCAAATGTCACAACACAATGTGTGTGAATGCCTAATCTTTTTCCAAGCTCTATTATATCTCGTGCAAGTAGATCAGCCTCACCAGGAGTCTTCATTTTTGAGCCTCTTCCAGTAGGAATATCTACGACAAGATGGGTTGTACCTACAGCCTTTTTCTTGCTCATTATTGATGGAAGTAGTAATGGATCAATATGTAACGAAAACTCTGTTTTTACAAAAATATCGTCTGCGGGGGCCAAATCGATTGCTCCACCCCAAACAATACATCCATTTGCTTTCTCAATTATTCCCATCATTTTTTTCATCGTAAATTCAACAGGCATTAATGCCTCTGCTCTATCTGCAGTTCCAGCAACTGAGGTGATTGCCCTAGAAGAGGTCTTGGGAATGGTAAATCCCTCAGCTGCTATGATAGGTATAACAAGCAGGGTTGTCTTATCGCCAGGCACTCCACCAATACTATGTTTGTCTGCAATTATTTTTTTGTTAATTTGTAAAATTTTGCCAGTATCCACCATGGCCTGAGACAAGCTTGTTGCCTCATCCAAGTCTAGTTTGTCAATATGTAATGAAGTGACAAATGCAGAAATCTCTGTCTCGCTCAAGTTGCCATCGACAATATCCTGCACTATCTCCTTAATTTCATGAGAAAGCAGTTTCTTTCCTGACAATTTGTTTCTAATAAATTGTAATGATTTTGGAAATGGTGCAACCTCAACATCAATTGAAATATTATGTTTTAATGACAATGATTTTCTAATCTCCTCAGTTATCCCCATAGACCCCTTCTCGATGGTTGATGATGTGTTAACTATTGCAGAGATGGTCTTTTTTGACTGTAGTGTAACTCTTTCTGATGCTGTGACATTAATCTCGTCTGCATCAGAGTTGTTCAAGAAGACAAATGGCTTTCCTCCGGAGTCTATTCCCAATATCTTTACCTTTAGCTTCATTGCACGTAGTCCTTTGAAATCATGGCATATAACCTAGTCGACAATTTGCAAGTTTAATTAATCATCAGAGTCTCAGACCTATCTTCTAAATAGAAGTCTTAACACACAAACTGTATTGGTTTCAAGCATAAAGAAAATTCTTGTTCCTCTGGATGGTTCCAAAACCTCAATGAGGGGATTCAGGGTTGCATTAGGCATTGCAAAGCCATCCAAGGCAAAAATTCTTGGATTAAATATATCCCCAATGGTTTTTGTAAAGTCTCAAGAAACAAAAAAGAGAATCTCAGAGAATGGTGAGAAAACTGTCAACGTAGCAAAGAAACTTGCAGTGAAAGAAGGAATTGTTTTTATTGGTTACGTAAAACTTCATGCCAACATAGGGAGAAGCATTGTAGAATTTGCATCCAAGGAACATGCAGATATGATAGTCATGGGGTCAAAAGGGCCTGATCCTGAGTTTAATGTTTTTTTGGGAAGTGTTGCAAACTATGTGGTACATAAATCCAAGATTCCAGTCACCATAGTCAAATGATTCTTGAAAATATATTACGAAAATTATGATTAATCGAGAGTTTTTTGCCCATAACAAGGTGGAATGACTCACGTAAATCGATTATGTTATCTAAACAGGGATCCGGTTTCATCGGCTCCAAACCACACAGTACGGTGTTATTCTAAGTTCTATTTATTGAACAGCATCATCATTAGTAATTTCTATTTATATCAAAAACGTTTAGTTGATCATACTTTGAACTCCTGCAGATATTGTGGGATATTAAGTATTCATAGTATTCAGACAATACCATTCTATTATCAGTGTAGAATAGAGGAATCAGAATTATCTGATCGACAGTTGCAATATTTATCTAATTTGCCACATTTCTTACAAAATAATCTCTGATAGTATTCCATGTTTACAGTGGACATTTGAAATCAATATTATTAACATAGGGCGATATTTGAATTAGGCTTTCTTAATAATGAAAATTTGTTCAATGTAAGAAACTCAATTGTTAAAACAATGAAAAATTGTTTAAACTTTCTTTTTGAGTTCAGATTAAATCACAAAAAACATTAATTTACTTTCTCCCGTACGTACAGTTAGGCCTGAGTTCTCAAAAATCAGAATTATTCCGAGTTTCATGATGCAGATACATCTAGAAAGTATTAAACATACACTTTGTGAAATATTATGATCTATTCTAGTTTAGCTTTATCTATTACAATGCCATCCTAAACATTGTACCAAGATTGCGTTCTTTCATAAAACTAGGATCACAGTCTTGGAAATTAATTTTACGAGATATTCTTTTCATCAAATATATTGCAACGCTGTAAAATACAGACCACAGATGACTGTTCTGATTAGAGCCATAGATTTTCAATAATAGATTCATAAGCCATTTTGTGTTGGGGTAATGTTCAGCAATATAATCAACTAGGTATTCCCTAGAGTTGCTGATTTTGTATTTTAGATGCTCCAATGTTTCGGTTTGTAACGCATAACCAGTTTGTAAAATTTTGATTTTTCCCTGTTTCATAGATTGTAATATGTCATCAAGGTTATTTTCAGATTCGATTACGTTCACACATCTACCCAAGGTGGATAAAACATGAGAATCACTACCAGAAACTTGAGTCATGTCATTATCTATGGCAAACTGGGTTGCTTTAGCGTTTGATAGAACATCAACGTTATTGCTGTTGAAGACTTCGATCATGTCACATTTTCTTGCATTATCACGTAAAGCATCAAGCAAGCTAAATGGATGCGGTGCAGAAGAAACTCCACCTTGCGATTTTACTTTATCTACTAGATCATCAATAGATATGCCAGATTCGATTTCATCATGGATTCCATAAGCAAGAACATGAGCACCTGTATCAAGAGTGATTTCTTCTGCAGGAAAGACCTCTATGTTTTTAAATTTTGAATGATCCTGTTTGTACTGCAAGAGCTGTCGGTATCCATCAAGAGTATTATGGTTAGTGACAAAAATTGCATTCAGTCCTAAAGCATAGCTTCTTTCTAATTGATCTCGGATTGACACATTGCAATCATATGGAGGCTCTTCATCACCTACATGAAAGTTTGAAAAAGAATTGTGACAATGTAACTCTGTTTTTATGAACACAGATGAAATCCTAGATATTAGATTATAATTCTATTGAAATCATGAGGTTTACCGAAATAGATCCTCATTTTCTTTGCGAATTATCGAGGTAAAAGGAGGAGAAGTTTGCGTATATTCATAATTTCGTATGATTGCAATTGGACACCTCGTATTTTTTTTCATTATTAATTCTGCGCTAGCAGCTAATTCATCGACAATTGCTATGGCAGTTACTCGTAAAATTTTTCCAAAATGATCGACGCTTCCAGCATAGTCTAAAATTGGACTTATTCCAGAAATCCCAATGGCATAATTAGTCTGTCCCATTCTAAAAGGGCGACCAAATGTATCAGATATTATCACAGCTACAGATTTTTGGGTTTTTTCAAAGATTTGTTTGCGAATCTTAGTGGCGGAAGCAGTAGAATCAATTGGAAGAAGTGTTGCATATCCTTCTTGAACATTGCTTTCATCAATCCCAGCATTTGCACAGATGAAACCATGGTTAGTTTCTACAATAATCACACCATTACTCATTCTTACAATTTTTTTTGATTCTTGCAGTATTAGATCTACAATTCGTGGATCTTTTTGGTATTGTGAACTTATCCCTTGGGCCAGCAACGACGGGATCACTGTGGATAATTGCACCAGTCGTCCTTCTTGTTTAGATATTATTTTTTGAGCAAACACCAATATGTCTCCATCAAGAATTACATGAGATTTTAAAATTAAATCTACAATGTTGTCGCCAGATTCAATTTCTTTGTTGATATAGACAGGAATTACATTCAAGACATCTGCTGTTGTAAGGAGAGTAAAATATTGGTTATGGTCAATTACAGATTCAGGTGATAATGTTTGTTGATTATATTAATTATTTTTGAAAGATCTTTTTCTTCAAGAGTAGTGGTAGCCAAGTCTTTAACCAAATCTTGTGCTCGATAAGCGATTCCCAGTCCACATATATCAAAAAGTTTGACATCGTTGGCACCATCAACCACGCATGCAATGTTATCTTTTTTTTCGCCCCATTCGGCTATCTTGATTTTAGCAGATTTCGCTTTGTCAGAGTCTACATAAATTTTTACGCCGTTTAGTTTTCCATTCTCAAAAATTAATTCATTTGAAAAAACATAGTCCAAATCAAGTTCTTTTTTTAATCTATCAGTCATGATAGTAAATCCTCCAGAAACAGCCATTAATTTCCAGCCGGCTTTCTTGAGTTTTTTACATGCTTCTTTAGCACCAGTCATGATAGGTAAAGCATCAGCAACCTCTTTACAAGTTTTATAATCTAAGCCTTTTAATGCATCAACTCTAGTTTTTAGGCCATCTTCCCAGTTAATAACTCCCTGAATTCCTTGTTTTGTAATTTCCCAAATCTCATCTTCCTTGTTTAACTTCTCTGCAAGAATCGGCAGATACTCAGCATCATAAAGAACCCCTTCAACATCAAAAATTACCAACAAGTGTTTTCCGATTTGCAAAAAGATGCTAATAATATTAAAGTTTAAACTTGTACAGACCTCAAAAAACGTTAGTAATAAATCAAAGAAGTTAATGACATTCAATATGGACGAACTAGAACACAAATACGAAGTAGTCATAGAAGAAACTGAAAAGAGACAAAAGCTTCCTGACAAGGTGAAGGCCGAGCTGAAAGAATCAGGAATGATGGATGATAAAGGAAAATTGAAGTTAAAAGGAGTCAGTCCAAAAATGTTAAAAAAAATGAAACAAGAATTTGTTAATTGTCCTGTTTTTAAAGAGGAAATTCAGTTCATACAATGTTTTGTATGCCCTAATTTTCAAAGTAGAGTGACAGGGAAGGTTCTTTGTAAGGGAGATCCTATAAAGTAGAACATAATTAGGATTTGTTACACGAAAGGCTCATTAGTAAAATATTTCTTGAGACTTCAGTTTTGAGCAAAGAAGATGTTGGGATTACGGTATCCAAAGAAGAAGATTTTAGTGAATGGTATACGCAGGTTGTGTTAAAAGCAAAACTTGCAGACTATGCTCCCGTGAAAGGCCTAATTGTTCTGCGTCCAGATGGATATTCCATATGGGAGTCACTGCGGAATACTTTTGATAAAAAATTTTCTAAAAGTGGCATAAGAAATGGATTCTTGCCGGTATTAATTCCAGAATCCTTGTTAGGAAAGGAACAGAAACACTTTGCAGGATTTAATCCAGAAGTGTTCTGGGTTACCCATTCAGGTGAAAATGAAATTGGAGACAGATTAGCATTGCGTCCAACATCAGAAACACTGGCATATACACTATACTCAAAGTGGATACAAAGTTGGAGAGATTTACCACTGAAGATTAATTTTTGGAATACTGCGCTAAGAGCAGAGATAAAGGCGACGAAACCGTTTCTCAGGACATCTGAATTTCTTTGGCAGGAAGGCCATACAGTGCATGCAACAAAAGAAGAGGCAGAAGAGGAAGTAATGAAAATTTTAGAGATTTACAAAACCACAGTAGAGGAAGAGCTGGCAATACCAGTTGTTACGGGTAAAAAAAGCGAGAAGGAAAAATTTGTAGGAGCAGTATACACCACCACAATGGAATCAATCATGCCAGATGGAAAAGCGTTGCAGATGGGAACTTCGCACTTTCTCGGACAAAATTTTTCTATCCCGTTTGAGGTCAAATTTGCGGATAAAGACAATATAGAACATTTTGCATGGCAGACATCATGGGGAGTATCATGGAGGCTTATAGGGGCAATGATAATGATGCATGGGGATGAAAAAGGATTAGTTTTACCTCCAAAAGTTGCACCAATTCAGATAGTCATTGTTCCAATATACAAATCAGATGAAATAAGACAAAAAATTCTTCAAAAAGCATGCGAAATAAAAAATACTTTAGAAGCAGCGGATCTGCGAGTACATATAGATGACAGAATAGGATTGACGCCAGGATACAAATTCAATGATTGGGAATTAAAGGGAATTCCAGTAAGAATGGAGATAGGACCGAAAGATTTGGAGAAAAACAGCATAGTCGTTGTAAAAAGACACAACAAGGAAAAAACAAGCATGTCAATAACAGATGTAACGACAATTTCTCAAGTGTTAAACAACATTCAAAAAGAAATGCTAGATAAAGCAAAAGAACAAAGTGTAAAAAGTACAGCAGAGGTTTTAGAATATTCTGATTTTAAAGCAAGAATTGGCAATGGAGGATTTTTCAAGGCATTTTGGTGCGGAAAACAGGAATGTGAGGAGAAGGTAAAGGAAGACACCAGTGCAGACATAAGAGTAATACCATTTGAGTCAGAAGAGGACAATAGTGGTAGGTGTATTTACTGTATGGAACAAAGTAAAGCAAAGCCAATCTTTGCACGTGGGTATTAGAAAGTTATTCTAAGTGTAATATCTGTAAGACCTTTCTTGCAGTGTCATCTATGTCAATATCAGGTTCTGCAGAAATGAAAAGCACCTTATTATCCAAAAGAAACGTCATTAACACTACTTTCTTTCTTCTGGCAGCAGCATATGACACAGGCCCTAGATTTTCGTCAAAATCTTGTCTTGTTCTAACGCGTAATATAGCCTCCATAAACATTTTTTTTCTTTGATTTTCATCTTTAAGCGGTACAAGTCCAGATCTAAAACGCCCTTCTATCAGATTGCCCATCATGTCGAGAATTCCTGCAAATCGAATTCCAGGCTGTTTTGTTAGTAATTCGCATTTTTGGACAAAATCATCCATACTCAAATTATCTGTCCTCAAGATAAATACAGTGTATTGATTTTCAGCAGTGAAACTATCAATGGTCAGATATAATAGTGAAAAAAGTGCAGCTGTTTACGTTGACCACTAATCCAGAGTTAGAGAATAAATCCCTGATTGAGCAATTCAAAGAAACCAGAGAGAGGACGTTGGAGATTGTCAAAACACTTGAAAAAGATGATTTTGTTGTACAGACAGCAGTTTTTATGAGTCCTCCAAAGTGGCACATAGGCCATGTGAGTTGGATTTACGAGGCAATCATGAGCAAAATTGATAAAAATTATGAGTTTTATTCAAAAGAATTTTCAGAGTATTTGAACTCATACTATCAACAATTTGGAGTCCCTCATGACAAGGCATTAAGAGGGATCATATCTAGGCCCACAGTCGATGAAATATTCCAGTATTTCAACACAGTAAATCAGAGAGTTTTGGAATTCATAAGAACACAATCGTTAGACAGTGAATCCATCAGACTTATTACGATGGGATTCCATCACGAATGCCAACATCAAGAGCTACTCATTTACGACCTGCAGCATCTGCTAGCAGAACAGTACAGGCCTGTCAGAAAAAACCAAATGCCAAATTCTACTTCAACTTATCCAGATTTCGTACGAATTGATGGAGGGATATTTTCAGTTGGCTATAATGGAAATGAGTATTGTTACGATATCGAACTGCCTGAACACAAAGTGTATCTTAATGATTTCAAAATAGATGTGTTTCCTGTGACCAATAAACAATTTTTAGAATTCATCAAAGATGAAGGTTATCAGACATACAAGTACTGGTTATCTGATGGATGGGAAAAAGTGAAGAAAAATGGATGGAATGCACCAATGTATTGGGAGGAGATAGACGGGGAATGGCATATCAGAGATTTCAGAGGCATTAGGAAAATAGATCCGCGTGAGCCTGTTTGTCATGTGAGTTTTTACGAAGCAGATGCATACTGCAAGTGGGCTGGAAAAAGATTACCTACCGAAGCAGAGTGGGAAAAAGCTGCGTGTTGGAACGAGGAAAGACAAGAAAAGACAATATTTCCATGGGGAAATGAGGGACCATCTAAGCAAAATTGCAATTTGTTAGAGTCATATAATTGGGGATGTACACAGATAGGATCATACCCAGAAGGTATGAGTTACTATGGATGTCAACATATGATTGGAGATGTATGGGAATGGACATCTTCAGAGTTTGTGGGATATCCCGGATTCAGATCAGGATTTGACGAATATAATGATAAATGGTTCACAAACCAAAAGGTCCTACGAGGAGGCTCGTTTGGCACTCCACAGATGTCTATCAGAGGAAGCTATAGGAATTTTTTCAGATTAGACGAAAGATGGTTATTTTCAGGATTTAGATGCGCAGAGGACGCTTAGCACTATTTTTTTGCAGCAAGTGTTAATGAAAAAAACTTATCATCATCAGTCCACATTTTTTTGATTTTGAATCCAGCCACATCAAGTAGATTCTCAATTTGAGTTATCTTGTATTTATGCGAATATTCGGTGTGAATCAGTTCATTTTTTGACAGATTTACCAAGATATTGGATTTTGCAATGATTACCGATTGATTGACAAGCGATTTCAGGTACATTTCAATTCGGTGATCCTTTTCATTGTATATTGCATAATGCTGAAAATTAGTAAGATCAAAATCTGCATCAAGCTCATCATTAATTCTAGATAAAACATTTAGATTAAACTTGGCAGTAACTCCCTGAGAGTCATTATATGCATTTTCCAAAATATGTTTTGGTTTTACCAAATCGAGTCCAATTAGGAACAGATCACCTTTTTTCATTGTACTGCTAATTTTCTTTAAGAATTTTGCTCCTTCAGATGGGGAAAAGTTTCCAAAGCTAGAACCCAAAAAAATTATTAGGTTTTTTCTATCATCATAGTGCTTTATGAATTCAAGACCACCTTCATAGGTATCAATTATGCCTGTAATTGAGAGGTATCTATAGTCATTTAATAAAAATTCAGAGCTTTCCGTGAGTATTTCAGATATGTCGATTGGGAAATATTCTATTTTATCACATATAGATTCAAACACATCTAAAATTAGCCTTGTTTTGACAGACGAACCACTACCTAGTTCTACCAATCGGTATGAATCATCCAATAGTGAATGTAGTTCATGTTGTATTTTTTTTAGAATTGATATTTCTATTCTTGTTGGATAATATTCATGCAGAGCACAGATTTGTTCAAATAGGTTGGAGCCTTTTTTGTCATAGAAAAATTTTGGCAGAATATATTTTGAGTCTCGATTAATACCATGACAAATTTCGTCTGAAAAGCTTTTTACGATTTTTATCGAATGTGGTTTAAAATATTGTAATCGTGGATCAATCACATATTTTTTATAATTCAGATTATGGTGTAATACGTCATTCAAGTATTAGAATAAAATTTTTAGATATTAAATGTCTTATCATGAAATTGTTATTTAAGAACATCTTCTTGATATAGCTGCAAATATTCACATATACAATGAATGGGGAGATTCTGAGAATAGAACATCTGAGCAAACATTTTACCAAAAAAAATATTTTCTCCAAAGTAACCTCAACCATTAAAGCTGCAGAGGATGTATCATTTGTTTTAAAAAGAGGGGAAGTGTTTGTACTTGCCGGAGAATCGGGATCAGGAAAATCCACTATTGCAAAATTAATTCTCAAATCTATTGAAGCAGATTCTGGAAAGATAATTTTTGATGGTAAAGAGATAACAAATGAGACGAACAGTCTTAGACACATTAGACTGAATTGCCAAATGGTTCAGCAAGATCCATATGATTCCATTAATCCTCGGATGAAAATTGAAGATATAGTGGTTGAGCCATTAGAAATTCACAATATAGGGACTAAAGAAGAAAGACAAA
>JAGQHF010000123.1 GCA_020431985.1 Nitrosarchaeum sp.
TATAGATGTGCGCTTTCGTTTAACAAAGAACACATTGCTGTAGCACATCAAGACATCTTCAAACATCCCATACAAAAAATAGAAACGGCAATTATTAATTAATTCCAATTATTTCTTTTTTGTACAGAAAAGTCGGAAAATATTGTGAGGCAGTAGTTGAGGCGCCAGGAAGGGAGTAGACAAATTATCTTGACACCCATAAGTAATTTCCTCGATGAATTTGCCTAATTAGTTTGATTTCCCTACAATTTTAGTACACATTCAGCCGGATTAAGGCGGTTTTGGTGGTTGCTTTGGTACCAATGAATCATGTTATGGTATGCGTGTAGCCGTTTTTAGGCATAAGTGAACTAAATTAGATTTCTGTGCAGGGATTCATGTTTTTCATCAACGATTTTTATTCTTCACTAGTATATTGTATTGCTTTAACATGTAGTAATTTTTTAATCAAATTTTGCTTAACATTGTCATCTCAACATATCTTGGAAATTTTACGCTCATAATTTTTTCTCCTTTATGGAGAACAATTCATCGCATTTGATACATTGGTATCTTTTTGATTTGTGAGATTTTAATAGAATAGCATGTTTGCAATTTGTCATGTTTTAACTCCTGTGCATTTTTTACATAAAATTTCACACCTGTTTACAAATAATGGATTGTTACTAGAATAGCACCTATGACATAAACCGATAAATGAAAGATGTGGGGAGGAAGGGATCTCCCCACTGGGTGAATCATGTGTTCTTTGGCTTATGCAAGAGATGCTACTGTACGACATAGGACATCGCTGCTCATACATAGGCTGTGATATTGGACTTCGGTTGGTCTGGAACATTTTATGCACGTCATCTGCATTGGTTGCCTACATTCCGGACACAATACTTGGGATTCTAGATCTCCACCACATCGTCTACATAATGTGTCTGGCATTTTCTATCACCCATGGAATTATCTTGTAGATGTCTCCAGTCAAAAATGCAGTTGCCAATCCTGCACCTATTGGGATCCCCATTGCAATGCAAAGAAGATCAAAGGCAACTACTTTTTTGAAGGGAGCATGCACATATTTGTTCCATGTCGTTTGTGTCTTCATTGTTGTGTCACCTCATGGAAAGTTTCTTCTGCCAATCCTCCATTTATGTGGAAAGTCTTCGGAAAACGAAGAAATCTTCTCAAAAGAGGATTTGAAAGAATCTCTTAGGCTAGAAAGGGTGTTCTCTTTCATCTCAATCCCTCCTATTCTACTGACACAATCTTGCCTTTTGATTTCTCTTCGGCAAGCTTGAATGTCAGTTCAAGTATTCCGTTTTTGTAGGAAGCCTTTGCAGAGTTTTCATCCACTTTGTACTTTAGAGGAATCCTTGTACTGTATTTTCGTTCACCTTTACTAGCAGAGATGGAAACGGCATTGTCTGCAATGTTTACGTTTATGTCGGATTTTTCAATTCCAGGCATCTCTGTTACCAGTTTGAGCAGATGCTCTTTTTCATTTAGGGTTTCATCAACATATGGTTCCCTAACGTCCGACTCGGTTATTGCACTAGTTGGTTTTACGTTACCCCATTCTCTAACATGAGGTTTTCCATCAGGGCCAGTTGTCATTTCGTAGCCATAATAGTATGGCCCATAAGTTTGGACTTTGCCCCCAAACGGAGATTCGAAGACGTCGCCCGAATTAAAAAAGCGATTCGACAATCTTCGAAATGTATTTTCGAATTGGTCATCAAACCACATATGTATCACTGAATATGTGTAATAGACATTACATAATTTAAATATTTTGCATAGATTTTCCTTTTATGTCATGTATATGACAATATTCAAATATCAGAATTTTTAATTATCACTCATGCAAGCTTCAGTTTTTGAGTTTGAAAACAAGCAAGCAAAACCAAAATCAGAAAGACAAACTACCTATTTTTGTAGATTATGCAGAGAATACAAGATTAAAAACCGAAAAGCTCATCTGCAAAACTTTCACAAAGCAAAACGAGACACGGTGACAAAAAGAAGCAACGGTGATCTTGTAGACGTAATCTTTATTGAATCAACCAGTTTTCCAAATGATTTTGATATGGATTAGTGTCGCATTAAAATCAGAATTTTACGTATAAAATCTTGCGTTTTCACATTGTAATCTACTAAAGATGAATTCAGAAGCATGGTACCCATATTGGATTTGATTGTAGGAATTTGCCATTTCAAATCAGAGTTATGAAACTTAGAAATCAAACTAATTTACTTGAATGCCCCTTTTTCCAATGAGTTTAAAAATTTCAAAGACAATAATAATGTCGGATTGCTCATAAGGAATGCAACAGAAAAAGACATACCATCAATTTTAGAGCTGTTATACGAACTTGGTAGACCAGAACCAGTTGACAACAAAGAAGTTAAAGTATTCAAGAACAAGATTAAGGATTATTTTTCAGATCCTACAAAAATCATCTTGGTTGCAGAAACAGATTCAGGGATCGTAGGACTTGTAAGCATCATACTTCTTAGGAGATTAAATCATGCAAAGTTTGAGATGTATATTCCAGAACTAGTTGTGAAAGAAAAAAATAGGTTTTCAGTAGGTAAAAAACTGATTACAAAGTGTATTGAAATTGGTAAAAAGAAAAGCTGTTACATAATACGTCTAGAATCAGGCAATCAGAGAAAATATCCAGCACCAGGTGAGAGATTCAAAGTTTTAGTCTAGCGCCTCAACAAGGTTCTTTAGAATCTAGATTTTAAACAATTTTGTATGTATACAGAGTTAAAGGTAAGAATGAAGAAATTATCAGAATTATCAATTCTTGTTTGTTTAGGATCAACGACTCTAGGATATGACCAATGAATTCGAAACGTATCTTGATTTTATCATGATATTTTAATGTCTAATCTGGCAATAAAGTCAATTAGTTTTTTTGCATTTTCCTTAGTTATATAATTTGAAAAAACGGTACATCCATAATCATCCTCAGTTAAAATTATGATGAAGAACATGTCGTTATTTTGATAAATGTTGAAAGAACGGAGAAAAGGTCTGCCGGAATGAATATTGTCTCCCCCATAATAATCCCATCCAAAAAGACTATCGTTTGATGCACTTTTTGTCAATTTATCGTATACGAATATTTAGTCATTTAGCCAAGCTTTGTTTCTTTGCTCGTTGATACTTAGTCTAAATTCGTCTAATCCCCACCTGTCTGTGGACAATACATCAATTTGAATGGTTTTCTTTTCAAAGTATTTTTTAATTTTTAGCATGAATCAATTAAAAGAGATAGGTTATACAATTTTATTTTTTCTTATGTTTTAAAAACTGAATTATTTTTCAAAAGAATTTTTGTTTCATCAAGGAGTAACATGCATCACCGATGGTACCAAAGATATGCCTGATTCGGTATCAATTCATTGGTTCTGGTCTTCGGTATTCGGAACATGTTTTTTTGTGCCCATATCTTCCATGACCGTATTCATTACAAGATGATGCTTTTCTTGTATCCAATTCCTCCCACACCAAGACAATCGTGACAGGTACGGCAACTGTAGATAGTACAATTACTATTGACCAACCACCAAAATCAACCCCAGACACGTAGATTAGGGCAGCATATGCGGGAATATCAACCACTATCAGCCCAATCAATATGACAAAAAACCACACCTATTTGGATTTGGATCTAATAATATTGAATTTTAACAACTGTAAGCATATAGTGACTCAATTTATCAGGTTCAAATTTGATTAGGAGTACGACATGTGGGCGCATATAGAAGTTGGCCAATTTTGTTCACCGAAATCAGAAAAAATATTATTTCTTACAATCAAATTGAAAAGTACAATGTCATGATTTTTTACAATAACTGTTAACTTGCTGCTTTCTCAACTCATGTATTTTTCCCTTACAAAATGTCAGAAGAACTTATGAATATAGAATTTTGTATCCAAACAAGTTATGAAATATTTTGTAATATTTTTGATTCTGACTGGATTTTCAGGGATTATCTTAACACAACAAGTCTTTGCAGATGATTCTTCTTTTGATTCTATGTCTGATTTTTCGGAAATTGATTTTGATACAGGTCGATTCAGTTATTTTCAATATGGGGAAAAATTCTACCAATACAAATCTCAACCATTGGGAGCACCTGCATCAGAATCTTACAACAGATGCCATTTTACATCTGATTTTGTTTTGAGCAATAGTTCCTTTTCAGATTCAGGAAATGTAATTTACCGGTTTCCAAATGATATGGTCTGGCCAGGAGGATACGAAAACAGTACATTTTACGTTGTAAGATCACCTTCGTTTGACTTTCCAGAAGATCACAAATTTGAAAAGTTGACTCCTACTAAAACCGATAGCAGCATAGTTTTAGAGTTTGATATCATTACTGGGCTCAACACATTTGTCGCAAACTCTACTGCTTTTTGGGATTCTCAAAGATCACAGATAATTGATTGTACTAATCCGTTTGATTTTGAAAAACAGGAATACGAATACTATGACTCTGTATATACATTAAAAGTCCAGCAAAACCGTGCAAAGATGCTTGGATTGACTAATGATGATTTTTTGTGCAAGCCAGAACTTGTTCCAATTCTAAGAAATGACGGCTCTTCTGCATGTGTAAAACCTGAAACCATTCCAAAACTGATTGAGCGCGGATGGACAAAAAACATTTCAGAAATAAATCATGATACATCTTCATGTATGGACAAAGTGACCCCAACACTACTTGACTTCAAAAATACATTATCTGAATCTCAAGACATTGATGTAATATTTTCAAAGTTTGGTAAACCTCACGATGACATAGGAAGTGGAATCCATATCTATATGTACGAATTAAATGACAAGACACAGATTTGGATTGGATATGTTGATGATATCTGGTATGTAAAGCATGTTGATGTAAATGGTAAATTATTGAAGAATTTGTTTGTTAAAGATGAAAACTAGAGTTTTTGCAATTGTTATAATAGGGATTGTTGCTGCTTCAGGTTCAGCATATCTTTATGATCAGATGCATGATTGTCTGAATCCTCCACTGTGGATAAAATTTCCCAGATCTTATGGAGTAGATGACTGCATGAGAATGTATTATGACGGAACGCTTCCTGATTGGAGTGATGAAAGAGAAAAATACTCCAAGGAACAGGCACACAGAGAAGAAATGATTGAATTGTTCTCAGACATTCCTGAAGTTGTAGGATTTTATGAAAAGTATAATGATGCCAACGTATCAGTACGCAACGATCACGTGTCATATTTTGCTGGTAAAGAAAGCGGTTTTCAGTCTAGAATGAACCTGCACTATGATGAAAAAAACGAACTGACTCATATGGAGTTTTACTGTTTTAATAAAGGAAGCGTCCAGTATGAAGTTGCCCCAGAAGATATTACCTATTATCTGGAAAACAAGAACTGCAACCCAAATACTTCAGAAAACAGAACATTGTCAAAGTGGGATTTTAGGAAAGAACCGCCTTACGTCATAATTCCGTTGGGCGCAGTTCTTGTAGGAAATGAACATTTGATTCCAAAAGAAATCATAGTTGTTCTGGGAAAGAACAACACAATTACTTGGATTAACGAGGATGACGTGCCTCATACGCTTGTCAGTGATAATGGAGGCGATGAAATATGGTCAACTGGAATGATGAAATCCGGAGA
>JAGQHF010000124.1 GCA_020431985.1 Nitrosarchaeum sp.
CAAAATAGATCTGTAGTTTGTTGGCTTGTAAAACAAGATAACGTAAAATGGAATAACATATCAGCAAAACGATTGGCAAAAATTGTGGCTAATGGATCTACGCCACTGGCAGAGGTGTACAGTAAAATGTTTCCTATACTTCAATCAAAGAGACCAGACATTTTTTTGACACTAACAGACGGTGAGCCATCGGATCCAAGTGCTGTAAGAAACATGACAGAATCGTTAAAGGGACTTGGAATAAAGATGGTGGCTATGGGATTAGGACAAAATACCGTGAGAGCAACGACAATAGCAAACAATCTCAAACACCTAGGGTATGAGAAAACATTAGCTGTAAGTAGATTGAATGATATTCCTGGCAAAGTCGTAGGTATCTTGGGCCAAACATGAATAGAGGAAAATTCTAAATTTGCCAGAAAGTATATGAACATATGTCAAACACAGAGATCTCTGCGCAAGAGCTAAAGTCAGACATACAAAAAAAGATCCCGTTACTAATCCTAGATCTAAGAAGTTCTGAGAATTTCATGAATGGACATGTGGAGGGCTCTGCAAATGCAATCTGTACAAACATGCAGCAGAAGGAAGCCGTCATATCAAAACTGCCCAAAAATCAAAAAATCATACTGGTTGATGAAGATGGAACCGAGTCAGCTAAAAATGCAAGTACCCTGTCAGGATTAGGGTTTGATGCATATTTTCTAAAAAATGGAATAAAAAGCTGGACTGAAAAACTGGTTAAGAGTTCACATGAAACCATGACCTCAAATGAAAGCCTGTGGGACTCATTAAAAAATAACAAAGATGTGCTTTTACTTGATGTCAGAGAACCGACAGAATTTACAGAATTCAAAATTCCTGGTTCTGTAAACATTCCACTTTCAAAATTATTTACTTCAGATATAGACAAAATAATTCCAAGAGATAAAAAAATTGTAACAATTTGTTCACATGGAAATAGAGCCATGGTAGCAACGTTTGCATTGGCTAAAAATGGATATGAATCCACATCACTTGAAGGAGGATTAGCAAAATGGAATCAAGTACTTGAATATAGTATAGCTGTCAAAAAGGATGATTTGATAATAATTCAAGTTGAAAAAGTTGGAAAAGGATGTCTTTCGTACATTGTTGGCTCAGAAGGCAATGCAATAGTTGTTGATCCAACATATCCACCGTCACGATACTTGGAATTTGCAAAAAAAGAGGGCTTAAATATTATCAAAGTCATTGACACTCATCAACATGCAGACCATGTGTCTGCTGCAAAAGAATTATCAGAAATTGCAAATGCCCAGTTGTACTTTAGTGCAAGAGAAGATTATAAAATAAAACATACAAAAGTAGATGACGGAGAGTTTATTTCAGTTGGCAAAAAACAGCTAAAAGTTGTGCACACACCAGGTCATACAGCTGGAAGCATGACATATGTATTAGACAATATTTGTGCATTTTGCGGAGATACGTTATTTACAGAATCCATTGGAAGACCAGACTTGCGTGATCAGGCAGAAGAGTTTGCAGATGAACTGTATGAAACATTACACAATAAATTATTGAATCTTCCACAAAACACAAAAATATTTCCCACACATCACGGAGAAGGAGTAAAGCCTATAGAAAATGGAGTGTATTTTACAACACCAAAAATGGCGAAAAACCTACCACTTTTGGATCTGCCAAAAAAAGAGTTTGTTTCTAAAGTTGTGAGCATGACAACTCCAAGACCCATGAATTATTCAACAATCATAAAGGTAAACAGGGGAGATATTCCATTAATAGAAAATGAGATCCCAGATTTAGAGATGGGACCGAATAGATGTAGTATTGAATGATTCTTAAACCAAGAGTTAGACACTGATGATCATGAAATGTCTTTCTGTTTCTCAGCCTTTTGCAAACATGATAATTTCTGGACAGAAGACGATAGAGCTCAGGAAATGGAATACAAACTTTCGTGGGGAATTACTAATTCATGCACCAAAAAAAATTCGTGTTAAGGATTGTAAAAGACTAAGAATTACATCAAACATGGTTACAGGAGCAATCGTGGGAAAAGTGGAAATTTATGATGTCAAGACATACACATCAAAGGCAGAGATAATTCAAGACAAGAGGTTTCATTATGCTTCGAGAGAATATTACAATGGTAAGACTTTTGGATTTTTGCTAAAAAATCCAAAAATGCTAAGAATTCCCATTCCTTGGAAGGGTCAGCTGGGGTTGTTTGATGTAGACATGCCAAAAATCAACATAAAGAAAAATCAGATTGTGGCAGAAATTATTGATGAAGAAACAAGATATCAGTGGATTGGCCATCATTGACGGTAAGAAAATATGACTAGTATATATAAAGGACGTATTTAAAGTCCCTCGACATGCCTCAATCTAAGCCGATTGTCAGTGTTGAAAATGTTGTAGCGTCAGCATCGGTAGATCAAAAGATTGATCTGAATGAGATTACAGAAAAATTTCCCGACACAGAATATCATCCTGAACAGTTTCCAGGACTAGTGTTTAGATTGAGTAATCCAAGAACTGCCACATTGATATTTAGAACAGGCAAGATGGTTTGTACGGGTGCAAAATCAGAGGAAATGGCAATAAAAGCAGTTAATGCAGTGGTTCAAAAATTACGTAAAGGCAAAATAAAAATAAAAAATGACGCAGTCATTACGGTACAAAACATTGTTGCGGCAATAAATTTAGGTGGAAAAATTCACTTAGAAAAGGCGGCAAGAACACTCCCAAGAAGTATGTATGAGCCTGAACAGTTTCCAGGATTAATTCATAGAATGTTAGATCCAAAAACGGTCATTCTGCTATTCGCTTCTGGAAAGCTCGTATGTACGGGTGCAAAAAAAGAATCTGACGTTTATAGATCTGTTCATAATCTTCATGCATTACTAGAAGAGAAAAATCTCATGATTTACGATCAGTAAATCTTACATTCAAATTACTTTGATGACAATATTCAAATGTGACAGAGCAATTTGACGATGAAAAAATCAGGATGACTCCTGAGAAAGGATTTGATTTAGTCGGAATAGATTATTTCACAGATTCTAAAGGCCAACTATACTTTATAGAACATTTTGAAAAATATCAGGATGCATTAGAAGCAAAAAAGAACAAGAAAGATCCCAATGAGTACATTATTCTGTACAAAGGTCCAGGGAATGAGTATTTTTCACGTTAGAACAGAAGCATAAGAACTTGATTTAATTTTACAAACTATTTTATCATTTGGTAAAGGTAAAACCTCTTGTGAAAAATGAAACTGCAAATATCATAGATTCAATTTACAGTAAAGAAGAGATTTTGCAGAACACAGAATTAAAAGCTCCACGAAAAAGCGCAAAGGCAAAATATCAGGTTTTGGATGAGTCTGAATTTACACGTGGGAGAGAGGTGCTTGGAGGACTGATTGTGCATGGTATGATGGCATCTGGTGGGACTGACATTGACTGGTTAATTGAACATAATGGAGGTTTTGTAATACTTGAGTTCAAAGGATTTCATGATAATAAAATAAACATTCCTCGAGGTCAGATAATTGCATATGAGAAACTGCATGAAAAGCTAAATTGTGCGACGAAATGTTATCTATACATAATAGGATGTGATGATATTGATTTCTCAGATCCGGATGCGATAGTCTGGATATTTGAAATGAATCAATGGAAATCAGGAGTGATTCCTAAAAATACAATTGACACATACAGAGGAGATTCAAAATTGAATAAGTTTTTAGTTTATCGAGAATTCATGGAAGAGATTAAGATTGAAAAGCTAAGAGAACTAATTGACAAACATTGGAAGGAATTTGAAGATACTATGCAGTAAAAGAAAATGTCTTTGATTCTACATCGGTGTCAGAAGTGGCTTTTAATGTAAAAGTTCCTGATTCATTCCATCCAGGCCCTCCAGCAATTAACAGAGTGGAAAACTGTCCGTTATTTTTTATCTTTACTTGTTCAGTCCAGATAATTGTACCATCTGAATTAACAATTGATAGTTCTACATTTCCAGTATTTGGGGAAAACCCACTAATTGAGATAATGTCTTTGTTTGAGTAGGAGTTTGCATCAGTATCAACTGAGAAAGAAGTCAAGTCTGGAGAGTTTGAAATAGGTTGTACAATCCTAGGTTTGTCCATATCAGCAATTCCAGTAGTTGCAGCTGCGATAACTAAGATTACTGCCAAGGCACCGGCCGCCAATCCAATCAGCATTTTTGTATTTTTGGGGCTGGTTTTTGTAATTGGAGAACCGGTTGTCTGGAAAATTTGAGATTTCGGTGTGGAAGTGCTTTGTGGAAGTATTACGTCAGGAACTGTTGGTTTTTCGATAGGTTTTGCAGTAAATGGTTTTTTACCAAGATATCTTTCTGCAAGCTTTTGAACATAACTGCGCTCATAATTACTAATTACCTCATTATTTTCACACGCCCTCAGGATCTGTTTTAAAATCCTTTCATCCCCTGCACCCTTTTCTAAGAGTTCTTTAACGTCATCATATAGGGGATCAGACATGGTTTAATCTCCTTCTAATCATTTATGAAGTTACCTTGTTGGGGCCGTATGAGGTTTAAGTGTATTTTTTAGCCTGAATAATGACGGTTCGGATATAATCACGTGCAGTAGAGTCAGACACACCCATCCGTTTTGCTTTCTCAAACAGATCTTTCTCCAGAGGATTATTCAGATACTGCTTGAGAAGATAGTTTAGGCGATGTGATCGTTTCTCATCACTTTTCATATATTTGTAATTTCAGCACATCAACTAAAAAGTTCAGAGGATTATATTATAACCAAAATAGATGTTGTATCATAAAATTAGAATAAAAACATATGATCTTTTTTAAATCACAGCGATTTAGGAATGAAAATGAAACGAATTGAGGCAACTATTCAAATCGATAAAACTGGTGCAGTTTCAGATGCAATAAAAGACTTGGTCGGAGGATTCACAGTTCTTGAGGGCAATGGCCGTGGATCTGGAGAAAGGAAGACAATGAGAGCAGGTAGAGGAACAGGTACATTTATCGCTGAGTTCAACAAAGTTGCAACTGTTAGTACAATTGTAGATGATTCTAAAGTAGAGCAAGTTCTCGCAGCAATTTCAGATGCAGCGTTTTCGGGCAAACCGGGAGATGGTATAATTGTTGTGTCCACAGTGGATGATGTTCTAAATATAGCATCTAAAAAGAGAGGTCCTGAAGCTCTCTAACAATTTTATTTCAAAAGTATAATCATATGATTATCACCATGCAATAGTTTTAAACTAAATTAGTTTGATGGTTCAGAATATTGGCGTTATTTTGGACCTTTGTGTTTACGGTGTTGTTAGTGTATCTTAGTACGAATTTAGTAATAACAGTAGACAATTTAGATGGTTGGTTAAAGGCTCTGTATTTTGCAGTGTTAATTCCAGGGTATGCGCTAGTAATTTTTCAGATACGAATGTACTTTAAGGCAAAATATGAACAAAAAAGCCCGAATTGATTGTTTTAATGTTTTAAAATTATAAGAAAGGATGAAAGTGGAGAAACATTGAAGGGACTTTATTGGTTGATCGTAGGATTATGTGTATGGTTTATTCCTAGTATAATATTTCAAATAGTTGAAACATCAGGTGATTCCGAAAAGACTGCCGAACAAGTAGTATCTGAAATACCCATAGAACTGGTAATTGTTCAATTTGTTGCAGCATTGGTCATAATTATCAAAGGGGTGATCACGATTAGAAAGGAAAGAAAGGCAAAAAAAACTGAAGAAAAAACAAAGAGAAAATCCAAGAAATAACAAGACATTATCACTAAGAGGAAATGCCCTCTTAGTGAGGTATCACTTTGGGTGACATGCTTGAAGGGATATCAATACATTTCAAAATAAGTATAAAAGATTGTTATCTGTTATTGAATCACAGTATGAAGAAAAGCATGTCATGAGGAATAAAATGAACAAGCGGTTAGACAAGCAATATTTCCAAGAAAAGATAGCGCAAATTTTTAGTGAAAGTGAAATAAGATTTGCTGGGTTCATAGACACGGAGGGAAAAATGATTATTGGAAAGTTTCGCCATGATGTCATTCCATTCGAAGCCGATGATGAGCAAAAAAAGATATTCAGAGAACTAGCTGTGAGGGTTGCTACAAGAGTAAAATTTGACAAATCAATGGGAAGGGTAAAATATTCTGCATCCCGCCGCGAAAAATTGGTTATGATGAGTTTTCCAGTAAAAGAAGTAATTTTGTTGATAACTGCTGAACCTAATGTGAACATAGACAGGCTTGCTTTTCGGATAATTCAGACTCTAGGAAAAGAATGGAGTGAGTTTTTTGGGCAATAATCGGTTATTGCTGTCCCTCTATTCCCATCAAAGTCAGTGTAGATCTGATTTTGGGAATTTTTCGAATCTTCCAAGTAATTGTCTCACGCAAAGCTTCAACTAGATTAGATTCAACCTTCGCAAGTATATCATACGCACCAAAGGTTCCATGCACTTCAGTAACGCCTTCAATTGATTTTAGTTCGGTGATTACCGCTTCTTCAGAGCCCAGCTCACAGTTTATCAGGACATAAGCTATGGCCAATCAGTTTCATCTCCATCACAATAATATCATTTAGAATTATTTAAGAATAATTGCTTGAATCTAAATAAACACACGGTTTTATGTATAAGATATTTACAGATGTGTGTTATTTGTATAGATTTTACAAAAAATTGTTGGTACAGCATTTCATCACTTCCTTTAGGTCTTCAATGTTTCTGGAATGAACAATTCTTTCGCGTAGTTTGGTTCCACCTACCATACCTTTGGTAAAACGCATGGCTTGCGATTTGATGTTTGCAAATTTTATTTTGAAGTTACTTGCCATATCAAGATAATCAAAAAAAGATGACAGCCTATCTTCCCATCCATATTCTTGGTAAGAACCTGTTTTCAAATAGTCATTGATTTGTTCAAATAGAAATGGGTTACCCATTGCACCTCTACCGATCATGACATAATCACATTCCGTATTATCGATCATTGATTTTGCGTCTTCTGGTGTCGTTATATCACCATTACCAACAATTGGAATGTTTGAAATCTCTTTTAGTTCCTTTATCAATGTCCAATCAGCCTTTCCAGAATATCCCTGACTAACTGTTCTTGGATGAAATGTGATCATTTCTATCCCTTCATCTTCGGCTAATTGTGCAATTTCTTTGAACAAATATCTACTTGCATCAGTCACACCAGAACGAATCTTTAATGTGACAGGTTTTTTTACAGCATTTGTCAGAGTGTTAAAGATTTGTTTTGTTAAATTTGTCTGTTGTAGTAGTGCTCCACCTGCCATCTGTTTTGTGATGTGTGGTGCAGGACAGCCCATATTGTAATCAATAATATCAAAAAAAGGTTCTACTATTTTGGCTGCTTGTTCCAATGCAACAAGATCAGAACCAAACAGTTGAATTGAAATTGGACGTTCTGCATCAGAAAATTCAATAAATTCTTGAATGGTATGCAGATTTTCGCGAAGCTCTTTTTCTTTTGCAATAATGCTGTGAATGTTAGTGAATTCGGTGACCACCAATCCAGCACCCCTTTTCTTGCATTGTAATCTCAGGGCAGGATCGCTAACTCCTGCCATAGGAGCTAAAAATGCTTTACCGGAAAAATTGGGTAACATGATACGTGTCTACATAGAGAAGAATTAGGCGTCAGGGCAGCCGTCGGTATCTCTATCGCCATCATAGTCTTCAGGTTCCAGAGGACATAGGTCTTCATCGTTGATAATGCCATCTAGATCGTCATCATGCACGAATCTTTGCTGTTCTGGTGCAGTATCTGGGCAGCCGTCGGCATCTCTGTATTTGTTCCAAGTCTCAGGACTGGTTGGACAAGAGTCTATAGCATCTGGATATCCATCTCCATCAGAATCAGGTCTAGTAGAATCAGTAGACTGTGCTGCTTTTACATCTGGGCAGCCGTCCCAGTCTAGATAGCCATTAAAGTTTTCAGGTTCGTTTATGCACTGGTCCTTTCTGTCCTCAATTCCGTCGCCGTCAGCATCTGGGAATGTATACTGTGATGAACTTTCAGAGACGGAGTCTGGGCAGCCGTCGGTGTCCTCAAGATTGTTGTATGTTTCAGGTTTGTTTGGACACAAATCAAATTGATCTAAGATTCCATCCATATCACGGTCTGCAATTGAGGATGACTTGTCTGGACATCCGTCTAAATCATGATAGCCATTGAAAGTTTCTGGTTGGTTAGGACACAAGTCTAGATTATCAAGTATGCCGTCACCGTCAGAATCAGCCGCAAGCTTGTTGTTTACTAAAGAATCTGGGCAGCCGTCGTCATCCTGGAATCTATTATAGGTTTCTCTGGCATAAGGACATTGATCAACACTGTCGTTTATGCCATCATAGTCTGCATCCCCGTATGAATCAATTTCAACTGTATCTGGGCAGCCGTCGTCATCCTGAAACTTGTTATAGTTTTCAGGTACAGTAGGACAATTATCTATATCATTAGGTATCCTGTCATAATCAAAATCCATCAATCCCAAAGAATGTACACCAACAACCTCAGGACAACCGTCCCAGTCTAGATAGCCATTAAAGTTTTCAGGTTCGTTTATGCACTGGTCCCTTCTGTCCTCAATTCCGTCGCCGTCAGCATCTGGGAAGGTGTATGCAGTCTTGTCCCCAGAAATTTTGTCGGGGCAGCCGTCTGAATCCTCAAAGTTGTTGTAGGTCTCTGGAAGTTCTGGGCAAGAATCCAAGTCATTTGAGATACCATCCCTATCAGTATCAGAGAAATAAGGAGATGCGTCAGGGCAGCCGTCGGTGTCCTGATAGCCATTGAAAGTTTCTGGTTGGTTAGGACACAAGTCTAGATTATCAAGTATGCCGTCACCGTCAGAATCAGCCGCAAGCTTGTTGTTTACTAAAGAATCTGGGCAGCCGTCGTCATCCTGAAACTTGTTATAGGTTTCTTTGTTATAAGGACACAGATCATCCTGATTAAGAATTCCGTCAGAGTCAGAATCACCAGTTATTTTAAAATCAATTACATCTGGGCAGCCGTCGTCATCCTGAAACTTGTTATAGTTTTCACGTTCAGTAGGACATTTGTCCAAGTGGTCAGGTATTGAGTCATAGTCAGAGTCAGA
>JAGQHF010000125.1 GCA_020431985.1 Nitrosarchaeum sp.
TAATATATCACCTAATTTTCCAACAAATACATTCGCATTTTCTGGTGTAACTAGATCCTTTAACAATCTAAATCCACTACTCCTCTAGTTTTGTGTGTATAAATAACTACCATATGTGTCGTCTCCCTGATTGATACAAAGCAAATGCCATAGCAGCAAACATGATTCCCAAGAATCCTATGATTGGTAAAGTTGCAGATTTTGGTAATTGTAAGATAGTACTTCCCCAAGCATATAGAAATATAGCCATCACATCAAAAACTACAAACATCAGGATATATGCATAATATTGCATCATAAAGTGGGTTCGTCCTTCTCCGGATGGTACTTGACCACATTCCATGGGCAAGAATTTTACAGGATTGCTTCGTTTTCTAGGTGAGATCATTCTTGAGATAACCAACGCAGGAGCCATGGCAGCTACTGCAAAACCAAACATTAAGACTATAGTACTGTAGTTACCTGCTAATTCCCCGACCAATTTAGCTTTGCAGCCATGTTTTTGTATAAAAAGGTATGCTCTATTTTTTCGATCAAATTTTTCAAAGTCATTTTTTGTAAAATACTTTATAGAACTAAGATAATCAGCGATCATGGCATTGAATATAGGCGATATCGCCCCAAATTTTGAGCTTCCAGATACTGAATTAAAAATGCGGACACTGGAAGAATTCAAAGGAAAGAAAGTTGTCTTGTCGTTTTTTGTTGCTGCAAGTTCTCCAGTATGCAAAACAGAATTATGTACTTTCAGAGATTCTTGGAAGGAACTATCAGATATGAACGCTCAAGTTATAGCAATAAGTAATGACGGCCCATTTGCGAACAAAGCGTTTGCACAAAAGAATAATTTGAATTTTCCAATTTTGGCAGACTATTCAAGTAAAACAATACGGGATTATGATGTGCTAATGAAAGATCTATTACACATCAAAGACTATAATGCTGCAAAACGTTCTGTATTTGTAATACTAGAAGATGGCAAAATAGGATACAAATGGATATCTGATGATCCACTAAAAGAACCGAATTACAAAGAAATCAAAGAATTTCTAAACTAGTCTCACTCTATTTCAGCGATAATGTCGCCTTTGGCGACACTGCCACCTTCTTTAATTTTGATTGCTTTAACAGAACCATCTCTATGGGACTTTACGGATACTTGCATTTTCATGGATTCTAGAGTACACACTACGTCACCTTGTTTTACAGAATCACCTTCTGCAACAGCAATAGAAACTACCTTACCGGGGATTTGGCTCTTGAGTGCGAGTTGTGCATTTCCTGTTCCACCGCCACCGGAATTCTTGAAAACAACTTTGTCAAGATCAGAATGCATGTTGAGAGTGATTGGGACATTATCGATTACAAGATTTATCTCATTAATTGAATTGTCCAAATATTTTACTGTGTGATAGTTTTGATCAAGAATGAATTCGATACCTCTAGAATCCAAAGTGAGAATTTTTACTTGGTGTTCATCGCCGTTGATTTTGATAACATATTCATTGTTACCTAGATTCTGGACGATTTGGCCAGAGAAGTTATTTTCTACATCATCAATTTTAAAGTCCAACATTCATCAACTCAATTTATTTTTCCAATTAGCATTTGTCTGTGAAGAGGCTTGTACTCTACTTTTGAAATATTCAGAATGTAATATTGCAGCTGCCACTGCAGATTGGCTTTTTTCAGTTTTTTCTTGTTTAAGATCCTGTTTTAGTCGCTCAATCATATCAAATCGTTTGAGAAAATCAGTAGATAGTTGACCTTTCTTATATTCATCACTTTGCAGGATGGTTTTATACAAAGGAATGGATGTTTCAACACCTTGAATGTAAAAGTCATTTAATGCGTTAAGCATTCGAGTTCTTGATTCTTCAAAAGTTGGACCCCAAGTACACAGTTTTGCCATTAATGAGTCATAAAATGGAGATACT
Organism: Nitrosarchaeum sp.; assembly: GCA_020431985.1. GTDB lineage: Archaea > Thermoproteota > Nitrososphaeria > Nitrososphaerales > Nitrosopumilaceae > HKST03. Next base: position 1,938 of record JAGQHF010000125.1, read on the forward strand.
GTGCATCCAGGATAAAGATAAGTATCACATCTAACATTTGGTCCTGCAGGAATTATAACATCTGGAACAGGTCCAGTTGAAGGTGCAAAGTCCAAAAATGTATCTTCAGCATTAATTCTACATTCAATAGCATAACCATTCATCTTCAGATCTTTTTGTTTGA
>JAGQHF010000126.1 GCA_020431985.1 Nitrosarchaeum sp.
CCCAAGCGAAGGAATTGAACCTTCGACAACCCGGTTTCTGTATGCCTGATATGCTGCTATTCGGTCAGCCATCATAAGCCGACAACTACAGCCGGAAGCTCTACCAGGCTGAGCTAGCTTGGGACAACATCTCGAAGTTTTTTAGTATTAAAAAACTATCGAACCGTGAGTAAATTTGTCAAAGATCGTGCTTTTTCAAATGGCATAAATACTCTTTTTTTAACAAATGCCTAATGTCCAATCAAAAATTATCATATTCAGGTTACGTTTGCGCCCCATACTTACATAATATCGAATCGCTAAAGCTAAAGGAAAAATGGTCATCCTCTACTAATGTTGAAAAATTGTACTTTGCAGCATGTACTTTTTCTAACGAAAGCAAGCTTTACTTTTCTAACTCGGCAAACCATTACCTTATTGCAAAATTCCGAGACGGCGATGAGATTTCTAGTGATCTTCTTACTTATAACCAAGAGAAAACATCTTTTGTCTTTAATATGAGAGAAGATTTTTTTGAAAGAGAATTCAATGTTAATGCAAATTTTATCTCAGCCTATTACTTAGAATATGGAGACAACGAAGACCTGCATGAGATTGCTAGTCTTCTCTTAAAACGTGACAAGATATACGTAGCGGGATTGGGGTTTATGGATACATTTTGTAGTTTGCCTCAGAAATTCACCTTTCCTTATTCCGAGAACATTGTTGTAATCGAAGTTTCAAGTGAAAAGAGTCATCAAAGTGTCAAAAAGTATTGTGAACAAACACGACGAGATGTTAATCGAAAGGGATTGGTTATGACTAATTTGATGAGTCTCTCAATACTTGATAACTTGAAGTAGAAAAGTTAAATATTCGACAAAAACCTGCCTTTTCATGAGCAAGCCTGCTGATTTGGGTTCATTAAAAATCGGTTCTTACATTTTGTTGCCTGTTGGTGATCAGGCAACTGGAGAGCCATGTAGAATAGTAGAATATGATACATCAAAACCGGGCAAGCACGGTGCCGCTAAAGCGAGGATTGTGGGAGTGGGAGTATTTGATGATCAAAAAAGACCTCATGTGGGTCCTGTTAGTATGCAAGTACATGTTCCTCTGATTGACAAAAGAACCGGACAAATTATTTCTATTATTGGCGAAACTATTCAAATTATGGACTCTGAAACATTTGAAACAATTGATGTAACTTTGGTGGATGATGAAGTTAAAGGTAAGTTGGATAACGGCCAAAATGTCGAGTATTGGAAAGTCATGGACAGAATCAAAATCATGCGCATAAAAAGCTAGAATGTACGTATTTTCTTTTGATTCTTCAATCTTGTTTCAAATTGTATGTGTTCATTAGCAACTTGGTTGGTTGTGACTTTGCATACCTATAACTAAAATAATCCTTGTTATACTGATGTTTGGATGCTGATGATGAGCGGAAAAGCCGTCTGATATTTGATGAAGATTATGAGTAATGAAGCATCCGTAAAACACCACGTAAAACGATTCAGATATGTTATGGAATAGTTTTTTTAGATAATGTGAATCTAGCTGTCCTTTTTTCTGGTGGTAAAGACAGTATGTATTCGATATACATGGCAGAAAAACAAGGTCATGAAATTAAATGCATGCTGACAATCTTGCCAAAATCTGATGAAAGTCATTTACTTCACCATCCAAATTTACAATGGACTTCCTTACAGTCTGAGTCTATGGGTATTCCTCAATTACTCCGTGATTCCAAATCCGACGATGTAGATGCAGAACTCAAAACAATAGAAGAATTACTCCAAAAAGCTATTGAGGATTATGGTGTAGACGGTTTAGTCCATGGTGGAATACATAGTAAATTTCAAAAACAAAAATTTGAACAAATTTGTAAAAATCTAAACGTTGTTGCACTAGCACCGTTATGGCATTCTAGCTCTAATACCTACATAAAAGATTTAATTTCATCTGGCTTTAGCTTTGTGATGACTAGCGTATCATCAGGGGGGCTTGATGAGCATTGGTTAGGAAAAGAGATTGTTATGAGCGATCTAGATCATCTTACATCTTTATCTGAGAAATTTGGGTTTAACTTGGATTTTGAAGGGGGGGAGGCAGAGACATTTGTAGTTAACTGTCCTCTTTTTTCTGTTCCTATAAAAATTTACAAGAGCCACAAATGCTGGGATGGGTATAGAGGAAGGTTTGAAATAATAGAGGCGGGTCTTGATTACAATGCTTGATAGTCTTAGAAATAATCTACGTGATGCTATAAAAAAAATTGTAAAATCTTCTGGCATAGATGAGGCGTTAATTAAAGAATTATCAAAAGACGTCCAGCGCGCACTATTGCAATCAGATGTAAATGTACGTCTAGTTCTTGAAATTACAAAACAATTGGAAGAAAGATCATTAAATGAAACTCCTCCACCAGGATTGTCCCGCAAAGATCATATCGTAAAGATTCTTTACGATGAACTGGCAAAATTACTTGGCAAGGAAACTGACTTTGACTTTAAGCCTGGAAAACAAAACAAAATCATCATGCTTGGAATTCAAGGAAGTGGAAAGACCACAGTAACAGCAAAACTGGCCAAATTTCTCATGAAACAGGGTTATAAAGTAGCTGTCGTTGGGGCTGATACTTACCGACCTGGAGCACTAGTTCAGCTTAGAACAATGTGTGATAAGTCCAACGTTGAAGTTTACGGTGAGGAAAATAACAAGAATTCTCCTGATATCGTCAAAAACGGACTGAAGTACTTTGAATCTGATCCTCTAGATGTAATCATAATTGACACTGCAGGAAGACACAAGGAAGAAAAGGATTTGCTGGCAGAAATGGATCAAATTAACAAAGTAGCTAATCCTGATCTAGCCTTATTGGTAATAGATGGAACCATTGGCCAACAATGTTTCAATCAAGCTGAGGCTTTTCATAAGACTGTTCCTGTTGGTGGAATCATTGTTACAAAACTTGATAGTTCTGCCAAAGGTGGTGGTGCTATTGCAGCTTCTGCAGCTACTGGAGCTCAAATTATGTATATTGGAACAGGCGAAAGAATAGATGACCTTGAAAAATTCTCTCCCACTCGATTTGTGGGACGTCTGCTTGGCATGGGTGATATACAAGCAGTTTTGGATCTGGCTCAGAGACTGGAGAATGAAGGTGATGAAGTTAGACTAAAGCGAATATCTAGTGGGAAAATGAACATGGAGGATTTCTTCTATCAGCTAGAAGAAGTTACCAAAGTTGGCTCTTTACGAGGATTTCTTGACAATATGCCAGGTCTTTCTGGTATGGTTAAGGATGATCAGTTAGATCAGATGGAAGACCGTGTCTCCAAGTGGAGATACATAATTCAAAGCATGACAAAAAATGAAAAAGCAGATCCTGATCTTCTAAACTCTTCTAGAATTAAAAGAATTGCTCGAGGTTCAGGTTGGCCAGAACACGAGGTAAAAGAACTTTTGAAAAATTATAAAAACTCAAAGAACATGATGAAAGCATCTAAGGGTCGACAAATGCAGGGTGCCTTGAGACGCATGGGTCTAGGCTGACTCAAAAATTTTAGATCATGTCCGGATTTGAAACTGTTCTCTCTGTAGCAAAAGATATTATTTCCAAATACGACTTGTGTGATATTTGTCTTGGTAGATTTTTTTCCAATGAACTACGCCTAACTTCCAATGTTTTATTAGGGAAAAAAATTAGGAAAGAGACCAGATTTCATCACAAACAATGTTATATATGTAAAAATCTGACAAGCAACTTGAATCCGTATGTCGCATTGATGCTCGAATCTTCTGAGAAATATGACTATAGTACCATACTTGTGGGCATAATCATAAAACCTTCCATCATAGAAAGAGATGATCATCTTAGATCAAAATACAAATTAACTGGAACCGACGGCATCAAAACTAGTATCATTAAGGAAATAACTAAACAATTTATAAAAAAAAGTCAAAAAAAGGCCGATTTTTTAGATCCAGAACTAACTTTTACATTGAATTTCAAAGAACAATCATGTAACATTCGCTCAAAATCTATTTACATTTTTGGGAGGTATGTCAAAACACAACGTGGAATTCCACAAAAACAAAAACCATGTGTTAACTGTTTGGGAAATGGTTGTAGAATGTGTGATTACCATGGAATTACAGATTTTAATAGTGTTGAAGGAAATATTTCTAAATTTTTATTCTCTAAAATTGGAGGAACCACAACTAAATTTACTTGGATTGGTGGTGAAGACAAAGAAAGTCTAGTGTTAGGAAAAGGAAGGCCTTTTTTTGTAAAAATCAACAATCCCCTACAACGACGCATATATTTTCCTAAAGTGATCACTCGTGGTCCATTAATCATTAAATGTTGTAAAATAATCCCATCATTACCACATACATTTCCAAAATTTACGTCCAATATTGTGATTAAAATTCACACTGCTGATGAAATAACCTCTAAGAGTCTCAAAAAATTAAAAATCCTTTCATCAAGCCCTGTTCACCTCATTGAAAAATCTGGAAAGCATAATACAAAAAAAATTTTTTCGTTAAAATACAAAAAAATATCTGAACATAGTTTTGTTTTGTCTGTGGAATCTGAAGGCGGATTACCCGTAAAGCGTTTTGTAGAATCTGATACAGTCATTAACGGAGTTAGTAATCTATTGAACATCCCGTGTTCTTGTGAAAGTTTTGATTTTCAAGATGTAAATTTAGATAACAACAAATAACTATCCCCATTCTTTAAATCTCATATGCCAATTAGGAAAAAAGGTAAACATCAAAGACATGCTGATCAAAGAGCAAATAGACGAATGAAAAAACAATCAAAATCTGGAAAGCCAAAGTCCAGATAAAATAATCTCTTTTGAATGAGACAAATGGAGCATTAAATTGGATCCTTTAATTCGTCTTAAAGATGCTTATATCAAAGGACAAATACCTCACAAAACCTATGAACTAATACTAAAGCGATTCCCTATCACGATTAATGGAATTAATAGAATAGAAAAAGCCTCGGGCATTCATTTTCCAATTGCATATGTGGAACCCTCCGTCATTTTATCTTCTCCTAGCTCTAATCCTTATGAGTTCGGCATCTTATTTGCACGAACAATTCCGGTTTTTTTTGAAAATAGATTCCAGGTTGTAATCCAAATTTCTGCACCGCTGGTTGCCTATGGTCTCAAAGGAACAATACATGCAATTTTGGCACACGAGTTTTTACACTATCTTGAATTGATTAGAAAAATCTCTAAAATGAACTTAGTCTCTGACGAAATAACTGGTAATCTATTTGAAAGTATCTATGCTGATGAAACTAGATTGTTTGAAGCCAACTCTGTCTTTGATGATCGAATGTTGTTAAATCATATCACAAAGCGTTTCCCTGCAGGTTTTAGGGATTACAAACTAGAGGATAAAACAATAAAGTTCTGGATAAACAAGAATTTACCACGCACAAACATCTCGCTTGATTCTAATACTGTAAAACTGTCTGCCGAATCTATTTCGAAAATAAAACTAGATCCACTATTTTTGGAGAAACTCAACGAATTAGAACAAAAAAACACAAGATATCGCAAGAAGAATCTTTATTGACATTTAGGGTCTGATAATTGCTCTTATCTTAGAAATTATTTCTGGATAGTTTGCGTTCGGTTCAATGCTCACCAAAACTAGATTATTTTCCAATAACAGACTAACCATAGTTACATTTTCATATTCTGTAATAGTTGCCTTTTCTTTTCCAAGTCTGTGCTCTAGGTTTTGTAATCGATTCCATCTCTCGAAAGTATAGTGAACTGACATTTTTACTTCTTCATCAGTTAATAACTGGTCATCATCTCTACTCTTTTGTGCAATTAAATCTCCTCTGGAACTCAACACACCGGCAAATCTTATTTGTGAGTTTGAATCAAGAACATCGCCACAGAGATTGTTATAATCCATGTATTTTTTGTACTCGAGTTTGTCCTATTATATCTTATGTAGAATCTTCTATCGTTTGGTTTTCTTGTACTGATCTTTAATTTCTCTGATTTATTTTTACAAGTATATTCAATTTGTGATGTTTAACTAAATCATGATTGATGCAAGATTTTCCATCGTAGTTTATTTACAAAATATGTATTTTGGAGTTGTCATCTATCTTTAATTTAATGTACTATTTGATTTTGAAATTCTGAAAAAGAGTTTTTCCTATTATCTGTTAAATTCTGTTAGTCCGCATTTACCACATGTATGCCTGTCTTTGTGCTCAGACATAAAAACTCCTTTCCCACATCTAGAACATATTTTTCTTATTCTTGATACTTTGTCTCCATCCACCTTAAAGTACTTGTACGCACTTGGACTGGATCCTTTTTTCCCTGCCATTACTCTGTCTTCTCCTGTGGAGTTTCTTTCACATCTGCCTCATTTTGCGCTGGTTGCTCTGATGCCTGTTTTTCAGCAAGCTTGGTTTTAGCTTTCTCTAATCTTGCAAATACCGTAGGATTGACATGTTTTTTTGCCAACCCTTCATCCTCATAAACATAAAACATTCCTTTAATGCCTGGTTTTCCGACTTCACATTGCAGTCGTACAGGAATAACAAGTTTACCATCAAGTTTGAACTCTTTAGTAATGATGTCTACAGCTTCAAGTTTCTGAAGATTCCCGCCTAATCCCGTAAAATTACATTTGATCTCTCTACGCGAGAGAAATGTGTTTTCTATATCACTTATGGATTCAACAATCGACATGTATCCACAATCCTCTAAGTATTTCATATAAACCTTCATCGAAATGGCTAAGAAATTTAAGAAATACCATTTTTAATCTGGATATGGAACGGTACATGCTCCATTTAAAAAATGACGGGTATTCGCCAAAGCATTCTAGAGAGATTGTCTATAAAGCACGAGATTTGTGCTCGGACATGAAGGCATCAATAAGAGTGGTTCGTGTAGCAAGCAAATTTGTTGAACTAGACATATCTGTTGCACAAGACGAGATTAATTCATTAATTGAAAAGCTTCGTTCTATAGGACCTCTAGATAACACTCGACATGTATTTGAAGAAGATATCACTAAAGAACAAGGAATACTTGACGGCATCTTTTATTTTAACAATGAGCGATTCTGGGAAAGTCATGAGGCGTTTGAAGGTGTGTGGAAAAAATGTACCGGACGCGAAAAGGAACTTGTACAAGGGATCATCTTGTTAGCAGTTGCCTTTGCACATGCTCAAAAAAACGAGGACAGTATTGGAATAGGGATGTTACAGCGTTCATTGGACAAATTGGGGGAATCTCCATCAACGTATGCCAACATTGACGTGGATCGTATTAGAAAAAAAATACAAGAAATGCAACGTGAAAATACACTGTCTATTTTTGAGATTTGATAATATTGAGTGAAGTTTCTATGACTTCTGCACCTTGAATTAATCCGATACTGCCCTTTTTTGCTTGTTTTTCTGTCATTCTTGTGGTTCCATCGTTTTTTATGAAATCTGCTGAAACCAAAACTGGAACGGGATCATCACTGTGACCCTTATTGATACATGGCGTAGAATGATCTGCCGAGATTACAATTGCCACCCTGTTTGAATCTATGTTGTCTAATAAAGTTTTAAAAAACCTCTGATCAATTTCTTCTATGTTCTTCATCTTGCCTATTGCATCTCCATCATGACCAAATTCGTCAGGACCTTTCAAATGTACGTAAATTGCATTTTGTGTATCCATGGCTTTTGCAGCTACTTTGGCCTTTTCTTCGTAATCGGTCAATCCTCCAGCTTCGTATGCTTTCATTTTTAATACATCCGATATTCCAAGTTCTACTGGCATATCTACAATACATGAAAAGTTCATAGAAAATTTTTGATTGATCGGAATTACATCGGGGTACTTGTTCCCTGCATCCCTTAGCAATATGCAACTTAGTAGCTTCTTTTTAGCTTCTTTTCGTTTCGTATTGATCTGACTCTGCTTCATTATGTCGATTGATTTTGTATTGAATTCATTTACTATGTCTGAAGTGAGTCTAGCTTCATTACTTTCATCCAGAGGCAAACATTTCTCAATTTTCAAATAATCGCCAACTGCTTTTGCAACCCCCATGCCTCCTATGTTACTGTATGCTGGGTCTGTGTTTGTAATTTTTGACGATAGACCTTTTTCGGATCTTATTCTTATCGTCACCCTATGTCCTATGGTTGGGGCAACTACTACTGAAGTGTTGGGGGAAGAAAATTGAATCTTTTTCTGAATCTCTTCTGCGATCCCATGTGCATCCTCTTTTTCAATATGCCTTCCTGCTCTTCTATCTGTGATGATCCCTTGCTCATCTAAAGTTGCATAATTGCCTCTCAACGCCAAATCTCCATTTTTAAAATCTACTCCAACTCCAATTGCCTCAATTACCCCTCTACCGACATAATCTTCATGATTAAACTTGTATCCTAGCATGTTAAAAACTGCAATATCTGATTCTGGTGCAATTCCCTTTCCAACTGATATCACTTCTCCAATCACTCCGTTTTGGGCTATTTTATCAAGTGTTGGTGTATTTGCAGCTTCTAACGGTGTCTTTCCGTCTAAATCTGGATGAGGAAGATCTCCTACTCCATCTAAGAGTACATATATCATCTTAACATCTGAATTGTCCATTTTTGTTCTCTAGACATTTCATGTTTTTATACTGTAGTTTAAAGTTTACATAATTCAGCGATCAATTTCTGCGTTTGTTTCTAAATTGGGACACATATGTTTTAATGAAATTACTATTGTATTATCGCATGTTTTAATTTCAGATCTACGCAAACATTTTAACATCCTCTGGATGTCATTATGAGTTATGGGAGATATGCGCAAAGACTATGTTTCTGAGCGTTTTATGATTGTCTCTAAAAACGATGACAAGGTAGTTGATTCAAAAAAATCCCCATTTGCTCCTGGTAATGAATCTATGACCAACCCGTCTGTGTTATCGTTGGTTGCAAAGGACGGAATGCTTCAACGTTTACAAGACAGTGAAGATGAATATGTTGCAGATTGGTCAATTCGAGTTTTTGAAAGTAAAAATCCAATTGTGTCCATTGAAGCCGAGAATTCTTATAGTGACCGACCTCATTACAGTGAACCTGCGTATGGCTATCACTACATTGTTGTCGCTTCTCCAAAACAAACAGATAATCTAGCTACACTTGATGTTGAACAATGGTCAAACATACTAGTTGTGGTTCAAGATAGGCTTCGATGGCTATATACCCAAAAAGGAGTAACATATGTTTCAATATATGCTAATCACGGTGAACTTGCAGGAAATACTAATCCTCACCCTCACCTTAACATTCTAACTTTTTCAACTATTCCTCCAATTATTGAGGAAGAGGTTGAATCTTCTCATAAGATACTTAATGAAAAAGGGGTTTGTCCAATGTGTCAAACTGTAAATGAAGAAACTGGAGGCCCAAGACAAGTTTTACAAACAGAAGGATTTGTTGCTTTTTGTCCATGGGCCCCATCATATCCTTATGAATTCTGGATTTCTCCCAAAAAACATACCACTAGTTTTTCAAAAATAACACAAAAAGAAATCAATGATCTATCTCTTATTTTACGAGCTACTTTGGGTGGATTGTCAAACACAATCAAAAATATTTCTTACAATCTTGTATTCCATTTGTCTCCAGAAAAGAAGAATAGCAGGCAAATCCATTGGCACATTGAAGTTTATCCAATAACAAAGTCTTGGTCTGGCTTAGAACGAGGCTATGGGATTTTTCTGAACGATCTCTCCCCTGAAGAGGCAGCTGAAAAGCTTGGTTCTGCGTGTAGAAAGGAACTTGCTAATTTAGTTGGCATCGTATAGATCTCTGAATGGTTTATTTATCAACAAAATTTGTCTATTCATATGGCCATAGAAAAATGGGCCGCTGTTGCTAGCATCGGCTTATTTGCAATGTTTTCTGGTGAAATGGTATCAATATACAATTTTATGACTGACGTTCCGGATGATCTTGAATTTGGACCTATGTTTGAGGCCAATCCTAAAATTTTACAATTCATTTCTATTGGCGTAGCTCCTGCATCGATATTGGCAGCTCTTTCCTTTTTGATGTCCAAACGTTATGGTTCAAAACCTATAGGTGGGATGATAATTGGTGGTGGAATAATTATGATGATAGGAATGATTGTCTGTTATTCACTAATTGATAACATTAGTGAGCAATACCTTACTGATGCTGTTACATTCATACCTGTGCTTTTCATGGCTCTGTCTGTACCTGTAATGGTTACAGGCGCAATATTATTTCGAATTAAAAAATCTCGCCCAAAGAAAGAATATTTTTAATTGTGATCAAATCTTAATGCGTTTGCATTGTGTTTGAACCCAATTTTTTCATAAAATGGTTTGACATCATCTGCACAATCAAGAATTGTTTTGTAACACCCCTTAGATTTTGCTACATTTAGTAGATATTTGACAACCTTTTCACCGATCCTTTTACCTTGATGGTTTTTGTCCACCACCACGTCTTCTATGTGTCCAACCAATCCTCCACTATGGATAAATTTAGGTTCAATCAATAGCGTTGTTGAACCCACTATCTTTCCATCTATCTCTGCCACAGCTATTATGTGGTTATCATTTTTCTTAATCCTTTCAAAAATTTCAATTGCTAGTTCCTTGTCTATGTTACTAGCTTCTCTAAGTGAGTCTAAACTAGTCAAAAAACCATTCCATAAATCTTCCTTTTTCAACTCTCGTACTAATACATCGCTCATTTTGATCTTTGTTTCTGTTTAGTCCTTTTCCTCTTTACATGCAAATAAAACTATCGTCACTCTTCAAAATTAAATTTTTGAATGTTATTTTTTGCTTTGCGACAACGGTACTACACACGTCTCAAAACCATCTTGATTTTTTGTAAGACGTCTACAGGACGTTCACCAAAAATGATTATCATTGGTTCTTTCCCAAAATCACCTTCATGATAAATTATATCCGGAATTGTATTTACTTTATGAATAGCCGTACTCATCCCCCATTTAACAGACAAGCCTTCTTTACTCTTGATTATTTTTGGTTCTTTCGTCCTATCATATTTTAAAATCGAAAGTTTATTCTTTTTAAATTTGTCAATTGTTTGAATTTCATATTTCAAATTCATTGCAGAACGAATGCTTGGAAACTCCTTTTTTACAGAAAGTAATGCTGATGCCACATGTTTTGAACCTCCGTATTCTATATCTCCTGCTACTTCTAACTCTTTTTTTGTTTTTACGATTCTACCAGTCACTCCTGCTATGTCTCTAATTGATTTAGGATTTATCTTTGCATAAACGAAGTTTGTTTGGCATTCTGGTATCACCTTGTATGCATTTTTTATTGTTATAAATTGAGTTATTGCTTGTTTCAATTCTGAAATTAATTCATCTTGATTTCTGTTTTGTGTTATTGCTATTCCTTTTCCTATGCTCTTTGCCTGTCTTATTGAACTGTGTGTGTATTTCTTTGCAAATCTTATTGCTTGTTTTAATGTATTTTTTTTTGATAATTCACATATTAAAGCGGAGGAGTAATTACATCCACTTCCATGGTTTATGCTGATGAGTTTTTTACTTGATTCAGTATAATTAAAATTCTCACCGTAAACAAAATCTGTCATTTTATTTTTCTTTTCAATACCTGTTATCACAACATTTTTTGCTCCTAGATTTTGTAATTTTTTAGCAGCATTATGAATATCTGAATCCGAATTAATTTTAATTCCTGTCAAATACTCTGCTTCAAACTTATTAGGAGTAATCACTGTGGCCAATGGAATTAATAGTTTTTTGAAATTTTTTACAGCATCTTTTCTTAACAAAACTCCTCCTGTGGTAGACCTTATCACCGGATCAACAACAATTGGAACTTCCATACCTTTAAGATGTTTATACAAGGATTCTATTGTGGAAGAATCATAAACCATGGAGATTTTTATTCCGCTGATTCTAAAATCTGACAATATGGATTTTATTTGTTCTTCTAGCATTTTTTTGGTGGCTAATTGAATATGCCCAAATCTAGTTGTATTTTGAGCTGTTATGGCAGTAAGTACGGTAAGCCCATGCACATTTAGTTGATTAAATGTTTTAATGTCGCTTTGAATTCCTGCTCCTCCTGATGGATCTGATCCTCCAATACTGAGTAAATTCACGTTATTACACAACAATTCCTATCTATCTTTCTTTCCAAAAATTTGACTTGGAATACTACCATCTGAAACCAGTTTCTGCTTTAACATAATCTCCAAAATTGATTATGTTCTGTATTAATACAACACTCATGAAAGTTTGCATGAGTTCTATAGAGCATACGAACACCTTCCATCGGTTCTTCGTTCTTATCTAGTTGTTTTTCTGTTACTGTGTCTAGTTTTTTTATACGATCTTTTCAATCAACTATGATTGTTTAAATCAGGCAAGAATGTAGTTACACTATGGGTACACAAATGAGTGCTGCAAGACGAGGTGTTGCAACCGATGAGATGAAACAAGTTGCAAAAGACGAAGATGTAAGTTTAGATTGGTTGGTCCCTAAGATTGCTAAAGGCTCAATCATCATTCCCAGTAACAATGTTAGATCACAAAAAATCCATAATGTTGGAATTGGTAATGGCCTAAAAACAAAAGTTAATGTGAATATTGGTACTTCTACTCTTAATATCAATCTTGAAGAAGAGATAGAAAAAGCAAAGATTGCTGTTAAATATCATGCTGACACCATGATGGACTTGAGTGATGGTGGCGATGTGAAAAAAATTCGCCAAACCCTTCTTGAAGTTGCTCCAATCACGTTTGGAACAGTTCCGATTTATGAGGCCTATAACTACGGTGTTGAAATTCACAAAAACCCTCTTAATTTAACTGAGGATGATTACATCAAAGCTTTTGAAAATAACGCAAAAGATGGAGTTGATTATACCACTATTCACTGCGGAATTACAAAAGATATTGCCAAACGAATATTGAAAGTGCAGCGATATGGAGGAGTAGTGAGTAAGGGAGGTACAATCACAGCTGCTTGGATGTTAAAACATGACAAAGAAAATCCCTATCTCACTCATTATGATTATCTAGTCGAATTAGCAAAAAAATATGATGTCACCTTTAGCTTGGGTGATGCGCTACGACCTGGCTCTATATTGGATTCTCATGATGAGTTACAAATCCAAGAAATGATAAATGTGTCTAGATTAACAAAACGTGCACATGAGAATGATGTTCAAGTGATGGTAGAAGGTCCTGGACATGTGCCATTAAACGAAATCTCTGCAAATGTACGACTAGCAAAATCTCTGATAGGTGATGTTCCGTATTATGTATTGGGGCCTCTTGTTACGGACATTGCCTCTGGTCATGATCATATAGCTAGTGCCATAGGGGCCGCGATTTCTGCATCTGAGGGAGTAGATCTTCTATGTTACCTTACTCCTTCTGAACATCTAGCTCTGCCTACAGCTGAGGAAGTGAAATCTGGATTAATTGCATATAGAATTGCAGCACATGCAGCAGATCTTGTAAAAATTAGAGAAAAGGCGATAAAGTGGGATCTAGAAATGACTGAGGCACGTAGAACTTTAGATTGGGAAAAGCAACTCGCACTTTCAATAGATCCTGAAGAAGCTGCAAGAATTCATAGTCGAACTGGCCAACATCCTGGAAATAATGTACCTTGTACTATGTGTGGCGGTGCATGTGTTTACATGATGCTCCCTCAACAAAAAAAATATGTTGACGAAAATAATTCATTACAACAAATTGAATAAAACTTTGTCCAAGCTTGGAACTGTATTGTAATCTGAAATATCTTCTTTTTTAATCCACACATATTCAGAATTTTCCCAGTTTAGTTTAATTTCTAAATCATCCACTTCAAATAAAAATGGAAATACTTTCCACTCGTGATTTTCATACTGTGGGGAATTTATGATCATCTCTTTTCCTGATTTTATCAGGTTTATGCTTTCTTCTGAAATTCCTATTTCTTCAAAAATTTCTATTTTTGCTCTTGACAACGGATCTTCGTTTCTTTCTATTATTCCACTGATTCCTGCCCATAATCCCTTCATCGTTTTTACTTTTTCACTGCGCTTAAGGAGCAAAAACTTTTCCTGATTCCTGATGAATGCTGTCACAATTTTAGTTGAACGCATTTTATTATTTTTCTATAGCATTTACCATCTTTGTTAGTTTTTTATAAGATTCATCTAGGTTTGTATTTTCTACAAGTTTTTCTTGGCATGTTTTGATGTAGTTTAACACCTCTTCTGTTTTTGACTCTTGAACTGCTGTCAGTAGTCTGCCTATGTCTTTCCATAATTCTTCTGCAACTCTTCTTATTTCTGGATTGGCGATTATCGTTTCAATTAATTCTGGAGATTCCGTCATTATACTCTCGGCCAGTATTTTTTGCATCCTAAACGTGGTTCCAGACATCTTTTCTGTAAGCGATATTTTGTCATCTTTGGATATTATGTTGGCAAAAACTAAATTCATCAGGTGTGTTAATCCAAGAATCACTGCAATTTTTTTATCATGTTCAATCGCATCTATCGTGACAAAATTGGCACCTTCGAATATGCTTTTTGCAACTGTCAATTCTTTTTTTGCATCCTTTATTGGTACAGAAATAATATTTTGTCCCTTGATGGACTTGACTCCTGGTCCAAACATTGGGTGTATGCATATTGGATTTATCTTTGAAGGCATTTTTGATAATGATGATGCTACTTTGGATTTTTCAGAGGAAATTTCAATTAGATATGTGCCCCGTTTCATCTCTTTTGCTATCAACCTGATAATCTCTGGGGTTCTCCTTGTTGGTGTGCATAAAATTACATAATCTGCTTTGAGTATGGCTCCTACTAATGAATCAGCTTTTATGATATTCTTATTTGATATTTTGTTTTCAGCGTCATATCCCGTTACCTCATAATCATTTTGTAAAAAATACTTTGCAAACCATTGACCCATTTGACCTCCTGCTCCAATAACTGTAATCTTTTTCTTCATTTTTCTCCTCTCAATACACTGCTAAGTATATTCATCCCTTCTTTTAGTGTTTTTTCATCTTGGCATGCGGATAATCTGATAAAATTCCTATAATCTCCAAATCCCTCCCCTGGGGCCACGGCCAATCCTCTTCCTAATAGGTCCTTGGCTAACTGTGTTCCGTCAACCCCTTCATGATCTAATTTTACAAAAATATACATTGCACCATCTGGAATTAGAAAGTCCAATTTTAACTCTCTTCCATACTTGGCAAGTGATTCTAACCTTCTTTGTATTGTCTTCACATTATTTGTCGTATCTGCCTCTAATGCCTTCATTGCCACATATTGCATTGGTTCTGAAACATTAGTTAGACATAGTGCTTGCAATCTTGCCATCTTCTCAATAATTTCTGACTGCGCAATGGCATAACCTATCCTAAATCCAGTCATTGCATGTGATTTTGAAAAAGACTGTGTTACAATACTTTTCTCATAGTTATATGATAGAACACTTTTCCAATTCTTAAAAGCATATTGTGAGTAAATCTCATCACTTAAAATGTACATATTGTTTTCAATCACTAGCTCCATTATTTTATCCTGAATTGTCTCTGGGAGTATTTTGCCTGTTGGATTGTTTGGATAGTTTAGAACTAACATCTTTGTATTGGAGCTGATTGAATTTTCGATCTGTTCTATTGATGGTTCCCAGTTTTCTTCCAATTTGGTTTTTATTGTTCTAGTCTTGATTCCTGCGTTTAATGCACAATCTTTGTAAGCTGGCCATCCGGGCTCAATCGTTATCATCTCATCTCCTGGATCTAAGAGTGTTGTTATTGCTGAAAAAACCGAAAATCTTGCACCTGGATTTATAATTACGTTTTCAGTGGTTGTGTCTGAGTTAAAATTGTCAGAAATGTATTTTGCCAACTTTTCTCTAAATTGAGGAATTCCTTTTGTTTGACCATATTTTAAGAATCCTTTATCAAATACTTCCTTAAGCCCCTCTTTTACAATCAGTGGAGGCGAGAAATCAGGTTCTCCTACTTCCATATGAATAATTTTAGCACCCTTGGCTTCTAACGTCTTTGCCTCCAGAAAAACAGAAAGATGTGTATGTTTATTGTTTGATTGTACTTTGGTTGACTCGTTTAATAAAAAATTTAAAAATTTTGAAGCAATTGATTTATCAAAATCAAGCTCTCTGCAAAGATGCAACACATTTTTCCTTAATGTGCATTCTCTTTCCTCATCCGTTACACACTTTCCGATATTCTTTTTGATTTCTCCAATTTCCTTTACTATGTCCGTTCTAGTTTTTAGTAACTTTATCATTTCAATAGTAATCTCGTCTATTTTATTACGAAGTTTGTTTATGTCCGTCATTTTTTTACAAAACAGGTTTTATCATACCTGACATCAGGGCATGGTCTGCTAATGTAAGTGATATTAAGGAATCTACTACTGGGGGTGCTCTTGGCACTACACATGGATCATGTCTTCCTTTTACTTGTAGTGTTGCTGGTTTTTTGGTTTTGATGTCTATTGTATCTTGCTTTTTAGATATTGATGATGCTGGTTTGAATGCAACTCTCACTGTGATTGGCATTCCATTTGAAATTCCGCCTAAAATCCCTCCTGAGTTATTTGTTTTTGTGATAATTTTCCCATTTTTTACAGAATACACATCATTATTTTCCGAACCTTTCAATTTAGCCCCATCAAAGCCTGATCCAAATTCTACTCCTTTCACAGAGGGAATGGAAAACATTGCTCTACTTATATCAGATTCAAGTGAGTTAAAAATTGGTTCTCCTAAACCTACAGGTACGTTTGTTGTGATTGACTTAATTATCCCTCCTAATGAATCTCCCTCCTTTTTTGCTTTCAATATCTCTTCTCTCATTTTCATTGCAGTTTCTTTGTCTGGACACCTGACGTCGTTATCATAGATACTCTTTACCATGTCATTGTTAAATTCCTGATTCATCTTTATTTTTCCAATTTCTGATGTGTAGGAGTTTGTTTCTATTCCAAGTGTGTTTTTTAACATCTTTCTAGCTATTGCTCCTCCCATTACATGAGTAGCGGTTAATCTTCCAGAAAACCTTCCTCCACCTCTATGATCATTGTATTGATTATACTTTATCATTGCAGGATAGTCTGAATGGCCTGGCCGTAAAAGAGTCATTAAATTTTCATAATCTTTTGATTTTTGATCGCCATTCCAAATCAACATGGTGATTGGGGCGCCGGTTGTAAATCCTCTGAACACTCCTGAAATAATTTCCACTCTGTCCTCTTCTTTTCTTTGAGTAGTGATTATGGACTGTCCTGGTCTACGTTGGTCAAGCATCTTTTGAATATCTGTTTCATCAATCTCTAAACCTGCAGGACATCCATCTAGTATGCTCCCTACTACTTTTCCATGGCTTTCACCAAAACTTGTCAATACAAGGCGCTGACCTATGGAATTTCCTGACACGATATCCTAAAGCAAATTGGTGCTTATAATTCCTCATTTGAAATTATGCTCTCAAATGCCACTTGTCTCCTTTTTGCACATTTAATACTAAAAATATTTCAAAAATTATCATTAATTAATATAATATTTTTAAAAAATTGTTAAATATCATGATAACATACAATATATATGCAAAAACATGTAAATTTTAAAGCATGATGAGCGCGGCTCTGCGAAAAATACATGTTATCAACGGTGAATCGTTGTGGGTGGAGAGAATGCTTTTCACTCTATACAGGGTCGCGCCATTTCTAATATCCCCTCATTCTAGATTGATTTTTGCTCCACATCTACTCATATCCTCAATAAAGCTTGGATATGAAACTGAAACCGATTGAGGATCAGTTATGACACAATTCCCTACATACAATCCTGCTATACAAAATGCCATAAATAACCGATGATCATTCTCTGATTTCAGCTCAGCAGATTTTATGGAGATTGGAGGTTCAATCTTTAACCCATCATCTCTTTCTTCAATTTTAAGCCCAATCTTAGTCAACTCACGTGCTAGTATTGCAATCCTATCAGTTTCCTTTAACCGTGCATGTTTCACGTTTACTATCTCAATTGGTTTTGTTGCTTTCAATGCTAATATGGCAAGCGGAGGTAAAAGATCTGGCGAGTTACTCAAGTCAAATCTGCCACCTGATATCACATCTGTTGACACGATTTTTATTTCATCATCGTTTATGTTAAGTTGGACTCCTAACTGCTCCAGAATATCGATAAATACCTCATCTCCTTGAGGTAGCATTCCTATTTTTCCTCTAATGGTCATGTCTTCTCCAAGAATGACTGCTGCTGAAAGTAGCAATGCTAGAGTTGAAAGATCAGTAGGAACATCAAATGTTGTTGGTTTGAATATCTGAGGAGATATATTGTATTTCTTGTACGGAATTAAAGTTTGGACTGTTATTCCAAAGTTTCTCATTGCTGCTATTGTTGCATCTAAATATGGTTTCGAAACAAGATTGTCTTTAATGGTTAAGTGTATTCCTTTTTCTGTTAACGGCGCACAAATAAATAATGACGATATAAATTGACTCGAGAAGTTTCCTGGTATCGTAACATCTCCTCCTTTGATTGTTCCTTTGATCTTAATTGGTGGTTTACCGTTTGTCGAGATGCATTCTGCTCCCAATGTCTGCAACGCATCTAGCAATGGCTGCATGGGTCTTTTTTGCAAGCTTGAATCTCCTGTCAGTGAAATTTCTCTTGAAAATAAACTTGCAATGCCTGATGCTATCCTTATTGTGGTACCTGAGTTTTCTGCATTTATCTCGGAAACCAAAATGTCATTTTTAATTGGATTTTTTACAACTATTGATGATCCTTGTTGTATGATCTCGGCCCCAAATTTCTTACATGCCTCAATGGTAGCTTTTGTATCATCTGAGAAAAGTACATTGTTGACCCTACTATTTTGTCCAGTAAGAGATGCGAGAAAAATTGCCCTGTGAGAATAGCTTTTGTTTGGAGGGCAGAGAATTATGCCTGAAATTTTTGATTTCTCAACTTTACACTTCATGAACTTCTGCCTTTTTGTTGTTTACTTTGGACACGATAACACTCCCCTCTAATCCTGAAAATGTTTTCTTGATTTCATATTCATTTTCTTTTTTCGTGATTGCAGCAATTGATGGTCCGTTTCCAGAAACTGACGCTCCCAATGCTCCACTTTCAAGTAGATTTGTAATAATTTGTGGATCTGAATTCAATATGGTAGATGTTGCCCATCCATTAATTGTCATAGCATCCCAATATCTTGATTTTTTTGCTAGTTCCCATGCATCTTCAAATATGGTTGATAATGTCTTTAGATTTTTTATATTTCCACGCCGTCTATTTTTTGGCAGAAAAATCACTGCATTTAGATTGGTTGGAATTTTTTCATGACGTACCCGTCTTTTCTTTTCGTTATCTGTGACATTGAAACCCCCAAAATAACATGAGCATGCATCGTCATATGCTCCAGTAATACTCACCTTTGTCTCAATTGAAGCATCTATGCCTGCAAGCAATATGTTTTGGTCGTTTAACTTTGGCTTGAATATTCTTGCACACGCCAAGGACACTGCAGACGATATTGCACTTGAGCTCTTCAGACCATATCCTAATGGAATTTGAGAGTCTAACGTAATTGAAATATTATTTTTCTCCAAATCCTTTTGCGAGACAATCTTTTCAACTGTCTTATTTATCAAACGTGAACTCAGACTTTTATTTTCTGATTGAATTGTTATTCCCTTTCCTGGTGTGGTTTCAACAGTCGCACTCACCTTTAGATCTATTCCCAAAGTTGCTCCCTTTTTTGTAGCAATTGCATTTACTAATGATACTGCACCGTGGACTGTGGCAATTGTTTTCACCATTATACTCCTCCTAACAGTGCTCTTTTCATGGCATTATAAGGTGCTTTCATTCCATGCCATATCTCAAAGGCCTTTGCTGCTTGTTCCAGTAGCATTTCATATCCATAAATTATTGTGGCGTTTTTGGTCTTGGCTTTTTTCAAAAAATCTGTATTGATTGGCATGTATACAATATCATATACAACTGTTTTTTCATTTACTGTGTTTAGTGAAATTGGGGAGGGTTCATTTTTGAGTCCAATTGAGGTTGCATTAACTATTATGTTATATTGATTTGCTGACTCTCCGACTTCATCTATTTTGATAAAGTTGGACTCTAGTCCAAATTTTTGTGCAAATTCTGAAAGTTTTCTAGCGTTATCTATAGTCCTATTAGCTATGGTAATTGTTCTTGCCTTTTCTTTTGCAAGTCCTGCAACAATTCCTCTTGCTGCCCCCCCTGATCCTAGGAGTAGAATTTTTGTACCCTGAATTGGAATGTTTCTTTTCCGTAAAGGCTCTAAAAATCCATCCATATCTGTATTGTATCCTTTTAGCACTCCGTTTTCATTGGAAACTGTATTGACTGCTCCGACAACACTACAAGTTTCATCTATTTTATCAAGAAATTTCATCATCTCTACTTTGTGAGGAATTGTCACATTGAATCCTGCAATGTTTATTTTTTTTAAGGCCTCTATCCCCTCCTCCAATTCATCCCGTGGGATTCTGTATGCAATGTATGAATGCTCCAAATTTAATTCTCTAAATGCAGCACTGTGAATGTTTGGTGATAGAGAATGATCTATTGGATCTCCTATCACGGCATATGTTGACATGAAATTTTTTTGATAAAATGCTGATTTAAACTCTTGATTACAAAACCCCATCTGAATCTCAAATTGTACCTATGAGATTGTACCTATATGCTAATTATTTTATTTACTTCATCTATGCTGAACTGTCCCGAAGCAATTGGTTTTCCAAGAGATACGTATGTGTATGGACTTCCTAAATACAGACATAGTATCCTGGACATTCTTCCTAGTTCTCCCATGGAAAAAGCGATCAAATTTGTTTTTCCTTTTTTCCTATATAGTTGGAGAACTCTAGTAGAATCATCGATTGATCTTGCAGTAGTAACTATCTTTACTGTCGATGATATTTTTGTCATCTTCTTCAGCATGTCTGTGAGTATCATGCTAGAAGGTGTTTTTTTAAAATCATGCCATGATACCAGTACTTTGGTTTTGGATTTTTTTAGATAGTTCCTCAAATCTGAATTCTTTGTTATTGTGTTGAATTCAATATCTAGCAGAAATGGGTTGTATTCGGCCATCAGTTTTAGGATTGAAACTCTCTCTTTTTCGGTTCCATTAAACTGTCCTCCTTCTGTTTTTGGTCTAAGTGTACATACTGTCTTTCTTAAATCATGTTTTATCATTTCCAATGCTTTTGGTATTTGCTCTGCCTTTAGAAAATCCAGCCTTATTTCAACATAATCTGATTTTTTTAATGCAAGTTTTAGATTTTTTTTTAGATTCTGCGGTGATTTTTCTGCAATTGATACACAGGTTCTGTACTTCATTTTACTTTTCTAAAATATATTCATCTGAAACTTCCATTCCAAAATGTCTTCCTGTAGCAGCTTTTGCATGTA
The DNA here is from genome assembly GCA_020431985.1 of Nitrosarchaeum sp. Lineage (GTDB taxonomy): Archaea > Thermoproteota > Nitrososphaeria > Nitrososphaerales > Nitrosopumilaceae > HKST03. Next base: position 21,558 of record JAGQHF010000126.1, read on the forward strand.
CCAATACACTATCCCCTTTTTTGAGATGGGTGACAGAAACCAATTCTCCATTTGGTTTTACAAATCTTATAGTTTCTGCATCTTGTGCGATGATCCCGCCAATCTCATTTCCTGCTTTTGCTTTTATCATTAACATCGGCCTTCTCTCGATCTTAGCTCTTCCTACAGTTGCTCTTCTTGCTTTTCCTTTTGAGTTCAAGATTAATACCTCTGAACCAGTTTCAACTTCAGATAGGTAACTTGTAGTTCCATTTGGTGATATGGTGTAACAGTGTACTGCTCCCGCATTGACTCTAAACGGTCTTGGGGATGTAAATGAAGATCCTACAGATTCGTTGTGTACCAGAAACATGAAGTTTGATCTACTTCCAATCAGCATTCCTTCTCCTTTGTGCAGCATTGATGCGGTATCAACACACACTCTCTCGCCATCGCCGACTTCTTTAATCTCTATTATCTTTGCTGATTTTAAATCAAAACTCTTTGTACCTAGGTATAACATTGCTTCTCTTACCTCCGTAATTGAAGATGTTGTGAAAATAACCCCGTCTACTCCCACTTCTAATATTGAAAACATTTTTCTCACTTCTTCTGGGGTCTTTGCTATGGCGAAAATCTTGGTATGAATTTTATGCAATTTTGCTATGATGTTTTCCAACGGGATAATTTTCCAATCTTTTACTTCTACTATCACAAAATCCAATCCTTTTTTGGCTACCGATAATATGTTCTCTATATCTTCATTTGAAAGGACTTCAAATTTTCTACCAATTTTTTTCCCTTTGGCTTTCACAGTACTTTTTTCAGATATTACATACTTTGCATCTGTTGATGGATAAATTGTATCTACATTTGTCTTTATCTTGGCTATTTTCTTAGGATCTACATAAATTACCTTGATTCCTTCATCTTGCAATTGAGGCAAAAATTTTGATAAATGCGCGTCTGAAACTTTTGGTGCTATGATTAGTTCTCTAGTTTTCAATTTTTTTCATTGCTTCCTTTGCAGATTCTTTTCTGAAAATTATGGCAGCTAATGCGTCCACTATTTTTTCTGGACTTTTATGAGCAAAAATATTTCTACCATATGTGACTCCTTTTGCACCTGCATTCATCACATCTTCGGTCATCTGTAATATGTCCAAATCTGTTTTTGTCTTTGGACCTCCTGCAACAACAATTGGAACTGGGGTGCTTTTTACAATTTTTGCAAAAGAGTCTACATCTCCCGTATATAATGTCTTCACAATATCTGCTCCACATTCTGCTCCAATTCTTGCAACATGTCCTACAATTTCAGGATCATGTGGATTCTTGATGTTCTCCCCTCTGGGATACATCATTGCAAGTAATGGCATGTTCCACCTGTGGCATTGGTCTGCGGTCATTCCAAGCTGTTCAAGCATCTCTGGTTCCTCTTTTCCACCTATATTGATGTGCAAAGATACTCCATCAGCTCCTAGCGCAACAGCTTCTTTTACAGTACCAGTAAGCATTTTGCGGTTAGGGGATAATGATAATGATGTGCTACTAGAAAAATGAACGAGAATTCCAACTTTGGTTGGTTTTGGTAGTGATTTTATAATTCCTTTATTGATGATGACACTTGTCAGTCCATGCCCCTCGCATCTGTATATTGTAGTTGCTGGGTCTTCAAGACCTTCTATGGGGCCATTAGAAATTCCATGATCCATTGGAATGCAAAGCATCTTTCCTTTTCTTAAAATTCGATTTAACCTAATCTGGAGTCCAGATACCATAAGACAATCTCCTTCTAGCGCCCTACTTAAAAATAGCGTGAGCTAACCCTCTTCCATTAATCTGAGAATACTTCATATCTTAATTCTACCAAGGATTAAATAGAATCCAAATGGGGATGAGACAAGCTAATTGAGCCAAACTACTGAACAACTTTACGCAAGTGATGTTGGAGATATTCTTGAAAATTCTCTACTAGGTAATCGGCCTGATAAAGAAGGCTGTCTTAGGCTTTTGGAATCAGATGATGCCCATCTGATTGGACTGGCTGCGGCTCACATCACAAAAAAGAAATTTGGTAACAGAGCGTCATTTGTAAATAACATTATTCTAAATTACACAAATGTGTGTGTCACTGATTGTAAATTCTGTGCGTTTTATCGTTCCCCTGGTTCAGATGATGCATACACCCTGACTTTAGATCAAATAGAATCCAGAGTTAAGACTGCATGGGACATGTTCAAAATAACTCAAGTGTTGATACAGGGGGGACATAATCCAAATCTGAGAATTGAATATTATGAGGATGCTTTTAGATTGATTCAAGAAAAATTCCCCAAAATTGGTATTCACGGACTGTCTGCATCCGAAATTGATATGATTGCTAGAGTGGAAAAATCATCGACACGTGAAATATTGTCCAGACTCAAAGCTGCCGGTTTGCAATCAGTTCCTGGTGCTGGAGCCGAAATATTGGTGGATTCTGTAAAGGATGTAATAAGTCCAAAAAAAATCTCAAGTGTGGATTGGTTGAGAATTATGGAAGAGGCTCATGAAATTGGATTGCCAGCATCAGCAACAATGATGTATGGTCATGTTGAAAATAATGAGGATATCGTAGATCACTTTTTTAAAATTGCAAAATTACAAGAAAAGACAAATGGCTTTATGGCATTCATTCCTTGGAACTTTGAACCAAACAACACGCTAATGCAACAGGAAAATATAGTTCAATATGGTACCGGAGGAGCCCAATTACTCAAAATGATTGCTATTTCCAGATTAGTTTTTGACGGACTTATTCCTCACATTCAATCATCATGGCTTACAAATGGTATTGGAATGGCTCAACTTGCATTGCAGTATGGGGCAGACGATTTCGGAGGAACATTAATTGGCGAAGAGGTTGTTTCATGTACTGGTGCACGTTCAACTGAACTCACTGATAAGATAATCATTGATGCAATTAATCAAATTGGCTACAAAGCAGTAGAAAGGGATAATTTTTACAATCCTGTATATTCATTATAGCCCATAACTGAGCCATTTAGAATCCACTATGCTTTTGGTTTTGTCATCAGATTTTACTGGTTTTTGAATCTCTCTATTATATCCCTCTTCCTTGGTCTTTTGTGTGGCGTCTATTCCCATCTTTGAACCTAAATTCACCAATGGAGAAGCTGGGTCTAGCGTATCTGTTGGTGTATTGTTTATTATTACAGTATCTCTTGCAGGATCAGCTCTTGTTGTTATCGCCCATATTACATCGTTAATATCGTGAACATTGATGTCTTCATCTACCACTACGAATATTTTAGTTAGAGAAAGCTGTCCCATTCCCCACAATCCCATCATTACCTTCTTTGCTTGCCCTGGATATTTTTTCTTAATCGAAATTATTGCAAACCCCTGAAACCATCCTGCAGCTGGCATGCTAAAGTTAACAACTTCTGGGTGAAACATTCGAATTAACGGAAGAAAAGATTGTTCTATTACTTTTCCAACATATGCGTCTTCAAGAATAGGTTTCCCTACAACAGTTGTCACATATGTGGGATTTTTCCTTCTCATTATTCCTGTGAGGGTAAAAGTCGGATACGGTTCAACTGGAGTATAATATCCTGTGTGGTCGCCAAACGGCCCCTCATCCCTCATATCATTCGGATCAACATATCCTTCTAGAACAATCTCTGCATTTGCAGGAACTTCTAAATCAATTGTTTTACATTTCACTGTCTTTATTCCTTTTTTTCTTGTAATGCCTGCAAATAGGTATTTGTCTAATCCCTCTGGAACAGGTGCAATTGAAGCAAAAATAGTTGCAGGATCTCCTCCAATAATTATTGCAGCTGGTATGTTTTCTCCTCTGTCTTTTGAAATCTCTCCATGATGAGCTCCTCTTTTGTGCCTTTGCCAGTGCATTAGAGCATGGGTGTCATCAATAATCTGCATTCTAAAAACCCCTAGATTTCTTACATTTGTTTCAGGATGTTTTGTTGCAACTAATCCCAACGTTATGAATCGCCCAGCATCATCTGGCCAAGATTTCAGAATTGGAATTTCACTAAATGATGCATTACTTGATGTTATCTCTGTAACCGGACCATTGTTTTCTGGTTTTGGAAATGCCTCTGTCATCTTTGATAGCTCTGGTAATTTTTTTATTTTATTTAGAAACCCTGATGGTATGTCCATTTTTGTCATGTCAACAATCCGTTGCCCAATCTCTGTAAAGTCTGACATTTCAAGACCTATCTCTAATCTTTTCATGGAACCAAAGGCATTGCCCAAAACAGGCATATCGTAATTTTTTACATTTTCAAAAAGAACTGCTGGACCATTAGCATACATAGTTCGCCTTAAAATTTCTGCAATTTCTAAATCCGGATCAACTTCCGTTTTCACTCGCTTTAGTTCATTCTGTTTTTCAAGCTCTGTAATTAACTGATTAATATCCTCTATTGGCACGGTCTTTCTAAATTATGTTCAAGTATAAGCTTAACTAGAAATCATAATTGTTTTGTCTTGGTATAATTGGCATTCCATTCAATAATTTATTCAAGATATTTCTTTCCACACAATTATTCAAAAATATGACGTTTCTCAATTTCAATTGCTCATATGTATTTCCACTAAAGTTTCCGACAACAATAATGTTTCAAACATTTGAAAAATAATAAAGCAAAAATTTCTACATTGGTGGGAGCTCAGTTTTCTTTTCATGTCCACCAGAACCAAATTTGCAGTAGAAGCACAATTCTGATTCCATGTATTTTAGCTGTTCGACCTGAATGGCACCCAACTTTAGTGCTATTTTTGTTAGAATCTTGTACTTCATGGGCATAGACGGAATGACTTCTTCCATGTATACCCTATAATGATCTGGACAAAACTTTAGGGTCACCTTTGATGGCTCCCTTCCTTTTTCATTTACTTGTTTTGTGAAATTGATCTGTTCTCGTATGTATTCATGTTTTGGACATGGACAATTTTTACCGCCTGGATGTTTGTATGCAGGAGTATTTTTCCAATCAAACCCTGGGTATTCTTTTTCAAAATCATCCATATAGTAACACTAATCTTTCTATGTTTATAAAACTTGATCAAGTTTTGTTGCTGGAAATAGACCCAAATGTAAATAAACCCCGTATATTCAACCAGTTTAATGGCAGCCGCTAAACAAACAAAGAAAGATCTTGAAGACAAGATTGCGGAATTAGAGGCTAAACTAAATAACTTATCTACACAACTTGATACACCTACACCAAAGCCAGCTGA
>JAGQHF010000019.1 GCA_020431985.1 Nitrosarchaeum sp.
AATATCGTTGACGAACTATATAGAACTATGTTCTGTTTATAAAATATAGTGATCCCTTAGATATGCCAATTTTAACGGCGACATTGTGTGAAGAAGATTACATTGGTTTCTCCAAAAAGAAATGGGAGACCAATCTCTGATAAAATTTTTAAAATTGGCGCAACTGTAGCAGGTGTTTATGTTCTTGTAATGGTTGCATTACTGGCATTTCAATTAATCTCAGAGTCCTATCCTGTGTGGGAAGAAAATGGTTTATCATTCATTGTAAAAACAGAATGGAATGCGGTAGATGGACGTGAAGATTTTGGTGCATTACCGTACATCTTTGGGACTCTAATAACATCAGGCATGGCAATGGTGATAGGTGTTCCATTAAGCATTGGAATTGCAATGTTTATCTCTGACGCTCCTCCAAAAATAGGTGGACCATTAGGTTTTCTTGTTGAACTGCTTGCTGCTGTTCCTAGTGTGATATATGGACTGTGGGGTCTTTTTGTGTTTAGGGTTTATTTTGTGGATTGGGTTGAAAAGCCACTCCATAATGCATTTGGTGACAATATTTGGATTTTTTCAGGAGCACCATTTGGATTGGATATTCTCACTGCAAGTGTAATTTTGGCTATAATGATCATTCCGACCGTTTCTGCAGTATCGCGTGAAGTGATGAAAGCTGTTCCTCAACAACAGAAAGAAGCTGCATACATGCTTGGAGCAACTAAATGGGAGATGTTCAAGCTTGCAGTATTTCCTTATTCTAAAACAGGATTAATTGGAGCATCCATTCTTGGGTTGGGACGAGCAGTAGGTGAAACAATGGCTGTAACTATGTTAATTGGAAATGCAACTGGAATCAGTGCAATTCCGTCATCTCTTTTCAAACCAAGCCAGACTATGTCGAGTATTATTGCTAATGAATTTGTAGAGGCTTCTCCTGCATCATTACATCTACCAGCACTAATTGGTGTCGCATTGGTCTTATTACTTATCGCCATATCCATTAATGTTGTTGCTCATATGCTTGTAACTCGAATGCTCAAAGTAAAAGAAGGTGCAATCAATAATTGAAAACAGTACAGCAAAAGCGCCAAGAATACAGAGCTCTATTCAAACAAAATGTTGAAAAGAGACTTGTAGTGGATAGGGCTGTCAGAATTATAGTTTTTGCATGTGTGGTAATTGCGATTGTTCCTCTTGGAAGCATACTGATTGAAGTATTCAAAAATGGAGCTGCTGCATTAAGTTATGAATTTTTAACTAGTGTGCCTGGCCCAATTGGCTCCAACGAAGGCGGAATAGGGCCTGCAATTCAAGGTACTATGATCGTGATTGGACTATCAAGCTTAATTGGAGTTCCAATTGGAGTCATGTCTGGTATATTTCTTTCAGAGTATGGTGACAACCAACTAGCCAAATCAATACGATTCTTTAACGACGTATTCATGGAATTTCCCTCAATCGTCTTAGGAATATTTGCCTTCTTAATGATAGTGCTGATTCTAGGTCATTTTTCTGTCTGGGCAGGAGCGTTTGCACTTTCTCTGATAATGTTCCCGATTGTTGCACGTACCACAGAAGAATCGTTAAAGATGGTACCTGTGACATATCGGGAAGCAGGAACTGCGTTAGGATTGAAAAAATGGGTAATTACCTTTCGAATTGTTATTTCAGCTGCAAAAAGTGGAATGATTACTGGCATATTACTCTCTGTTTCTAGAATTGGAGGCGAAACTGCACCTCTTATAATGACCATTCTTGGCAGCAGTCAATTCTTCAGAAGTATGGATGTTCCAATGGATGCATTACCTCTCAGGATATGGCGACTTTCTCTATTGCCTTATGATAGTGCACAACTGCAAGGATGGGGTGCAGCTCTTGTCCTCATTATAATCATTTTGGGCATAAATCTAGGTGTTAGGTATTATTTTACAAACAAAAAACGAAATGGATTATTTGGACAATTAATTAAAAGAGGAGTATATGAAAAGAAATGACAGCCTTGACCACGAGCAATCCTTCATTTGGTAGCGAATCAATTCCTAATTCAATTCGTACAGTACCTGAAATTAAGAGGAACTACAAAATGATTGCAGAAAATGTAACCATCAGTTACGGAGGAATTGCAGCTGTGAAAAACATCACAATGAGATTTCCGGAAAAATCGGTCACTGCCTTAATTGGTCCTTCTGGATGTGGAAAAACTACTTTTCTTCGATGCCTTAATAGAATGCACGATATGACTAAAAACGCCAAAGTTGAAGGCAAGGTCATGATTGATAATATTGATCTTTATGACAAATCTATTGATCCTATCTATCACAGACGTAAAGTTGGAATGGTGTTTCAAAAACCAAATCCCTTCCCAACGATGTCGATTTATGATAATGTCACTGCAGGTCTCAAACTTAATGGTCTGAGAGACAAAAAAATTCTGGACGAAATAGTAGAGGACTCTCTAAAAATGGCCTATCTCTGGGATGAAGTTAAAGATGATCTGAAAAAATCGGCTATTGAATTGTCAGGTGGTCAACAACAACGACTATGCATTGCAAGAGCTCTTGCAATACAACCCGAAGTATTATTGATGGATGAGCCTGCTTCTGCTCTTGATCCTATTGCAACCCAGAAAATTGAGGAAACTATAACTGAGCTAAAAAAAGAATATACAATTATTATAGTCACCCATAACATGCAGCAGGCTGTAAGAGTTTCAGACTATACGGGTTTCATGTATCTTGGTGATTTGATTGAGTTTAGAGAGACCAAAAAACTTTTCACAGATCCGCAAAATGAACTAACGGCAAAATATGTCCAGGGACAGTTTGGATAAATGACTAGGCTAATTGATCCTTCGTTACAAAAACTCTCCTTCATAATGTCTGAGATGGGAGATATGGTTATAGAGTCAATCTCTCTTGCAATCGACTCTTATCTTGAAGGAGTAAATACAAAATCCAAAGTACTTGAATTATCTGATGCCATACGTAACAAATACTTTGAGGTAGAAGACCTGACGTTTGACATGTTGTTAAAATATCAGCCTGTCGCAGATGATTTTAGATTAATCCGTTCTTCCACAGAGATATCATATGCATTTTCCAGATTTGGTAGGTATGCATATGATATTACATTGGTACGGGATCTCTTCGGGGATGTCTCAGAATGCACAAACGCATCACTGGTTCAATCCTCCAATTTAATAAAACAATTAATCAAACAAGCAGTGATGTCTTTTGCGGAGCTAGATATCAGAAAGGCTGCACAAATCCGTCAAGACGAACGAATCATTGATAGAATCTACAAGGATCGTCTCCCCAAACTTATTGAATCAAAAAACACTAGATGTGCTTTGGCTGAAGCATTGTTGTTAAGATACCTAGAGAGAATTGGAGATCATGCCGTGTTTATGAGTGATGCAATAAACTACATAGTTACAGGAAAGCATAGACCCAGTGAAGAACGTATTGCATCTCACACAAAACCTGAATAACGTCTCATTATCTTTATATCGACGAGAAATTTGAGAAATCACACTATGTTACAATTTTTTGATTTTGTAATCATACGTGATATCCTTTCACTATGATACAATTTATTGAATCACCATGGATTTTCTAGAATTAATTCAGTCGAATCTGTTAACTCCAATAGTTTTGTTCTTTCTATTTGGTATCATAACAGCTAGAATAAAATCTGATTTGAAGATACCTGATGCCATTTCGGAATTTCTTCCAATATACTTACTGGCAGCAATAGGTCTGCATGGTGGAATTGAGATGCGAAATACTGGTTTCACTGCAATGCTAGCACCAATGCTAGTTGCCATTGCATTATCCTTGTTATTCACGTTGAACCATTACCAAATTCTTCGTAGGCTTGGAAAATTCAACATATTTGATTCCTACGCACTTGCATCCACGTATGGAGCTGTCGGTGCTGTCACTTTTTCCGTAGGTATATCATTTCTGGATAATCAGGGAGTAAGCTCAGAGGGATATCTTGCTGCAATCCTTGCAGTACTTGAACCCCTGGCATTTATTCTTGCCATATTTCTCACCAATATGGCAGTTTCAAAACAACTTGAGGAAAAAAAGAAATCTTTTGGATCTATGGAGTCTAAAATCGATATTAATTCAGGAGAGACAAGATCTAACCTTAAACAAGTATTGCATGAATCTATTACCGGTAAAGCTATAGTAATCCTTCTTGGAAGTATAGTCATAGGATACATAATAGGCGAGAATGGTTTCAGTTCCATTAGTATCGTTTTTGACGAGTTGTTCACGGGAGCTATTGTAATTTTTCTCATAGAGATGGGAATCATTGCAGGTCAGCGATTAGGGGACATACGAGAAGTAGGTTTATTCTTAACGTCATTTGCTATTATAATCCCTACATTTAATGGAATCATAGGCGTATTAGTTGCAACCATTCTTGGTTTGAGTGTGGGTGGTTCTGTGATGTTTGGATTGCTTCTGGCAAGTGCTTCATTTATTGCTGCTCCTGCGGTTTTACGACACACAATCCCACAAGCAAAACCTAGCTTGTATATTACTTCAGCTCTTGGAATAACATTCCCATATAACATCATAGTGTTGCTCCCAATCATGTTCACCCTCTCTTCATTCATTCATAATTCTGAATCGATAAACTTATTCCACCATGTAACAAACTTTTTGACATGAAATTCTACCCTACAAAACTACTAACTATAACATGTGAAATTCTAGCCAAAAAAAACATACTTGACATTTTTACAAAATACAGTGTTACTGGATACACTAGTTATGAGGTGGAAGGCAGAGGCTCTCGTGGCTTACGTGGACAAGGTCTGGAGAATGAAAAAAACATCAAAGTTGAGGTGGTTATCTCAGAAGAAAAATTACATGATGTTGTAGAAGAAATCGCAAGAACGATGTTTACTGATTTTGCAATAATGTTATACGTTAGTGAAATAGGAATACTGCGTACTGAAAAATTCTCCTAACAACACGTATTATCATTACACCACACAGGAATTTTTTTACTAATCGTAGTGATATTTGAGATTAATTCAAAGAGTTGTGTGTTTGTTATACTGTAGATTGATCTTTTTCCCTCATCTCTGGTTTTTACTATTCCACAATTTTTCAATATCTTAAGATGATGGGATATCAGAGGTTGATCTTTTTTCATCTCCTCTACAAAATCATTTACACACAACTCCTTATTTTTTTGCAACATTTCTAGAATCTCAAATCTAGTTTCATCACATATGCACTTGAGCAATCCCACCCCATTCATATTAATCTATATTTATATAAACTAATATTTATGTGAATATGTGGTTCAAAAAAGGAAAATAATCTTTGCATGTGTGGAAAATGCTGGACGTAGTCAAATTGCTGAAGGTCTTTTGCGCAAACATGCTCCTCATCTTGAAGTGGATAGCGCAGGTACAAATCCTGCATCTGAACTTAATCCAATGGTGATTGAGGTTATGAATGAGATTGGGATTGATATCACAAAACAAAAACCAAAAAAACTGACTAGGGATTTGATTCAAAAATCCTTGATTGTTAACATGGGATGCATCGATAGTAAATCTTGTCCTGCATTATTTGTCAAAGATGCGGTTATTTGGAATATCTCTGATCCCAAAAATTTGAACTTGCATGAAATAAGAAAAATTCGTGATCAAATAGAGAATGAAGTGCTAAATTTAATAAAAAACTTAGAGGCCTAACACATGACTTACTCCAACACTCAAATATTTTTAGTTGAATTAATTGGCACTTTTGTTCTTGTGGTATTTGCAACAGGCTCAATTGTATATGATGCCAAACTTGGAGGAATTTATGGAACTTGGTTTGCCGCTATTGCTCCATTTGCCGCCTTGATTTTTGGAGTGTATTCTTTTGGAAAGATCTCACTTGCACATTTTAATCCCGCTGTGACGATTGGTTACTACATCACCGGACACATATCAAAAATTCAAATTCTCTGGTATTTCACAGCCGAAATTGTCGGGGCAATTCTTGGTTCTCTCTTTGTAATGTATTTCATAGGTAACGATGCAAATCTTGGCGCAAACGCCCCAAATCTTGATTATCCTTTTGTTTTAATATTCTCAGTCGAGGTACTTGCATCTGCTTTATTGATGGCAGTGATATTCACCGTTGTTTATACAAAAGGACTGAAAGGATTCAGTGGGATTGCAATTGGAGGAATCGTTGGATTGGACATTCTATTTCTTTCCTTCATTTCTGGTGCGTCAATGAATCCAGCTAGGGCATTGGCACCTGCATTGTTTTCAGGCATAGTTGATAATCTTTGGCTCTATTGGTCTGCTCCATTTGTTGGGACATCTATTGTAGCTCTTTTATTTAGAGGAAAATTCAACAAAAAATGAACTCTATAGTTGTCTATCCTTTATGTAAGGTACGAACTTATATCTAATCTAAACACATCATAATTTTGTTATTGTCTTTGCTCCTAGAGATGATGCTTACAACTGATCTTCAGCAAAGTTTGGCGGTTTCCCATTTATGCGATGAAGTTTTGGCTTCAAGTGATTCAATATTTTCTGTCTCTGTCGTCAACAAAAATGGTAGGGTAACTGAATGCAAATCTTGTAATGATAGAATCATTAAAAACATGACAAAACATGAAACTGAAGTTTTCTTTATGCAAAAATCACTTCAGGCCTCAATGAGCATGGAACTAGATGATTCATTGGGTCCTCTTGATTTTATAATAATTCAAAGAGAAACTCTCCTAGAACTCATTTTTCCGTATTCCCAAGGTTTGCTGGTAATAGTCTCCACACTAAATGTCGTTCCTAGATATCTTGCAAAAAAGATTTCTTTTGAACTTCGGAATTTCAATTATTTGTTGCAAAGTGCGCAATCTTCAAAAAACATCTCCCATGAGCCTTCTAGTGAGGCTTGATTCTTTTACGAATAATAAGAGCCTCATTTAGGATATACTGGTGACAAACTCAAAACTATTCTCCGATTCAAAGAAGGTCATACCATCTGGAGTAAATAGCCCTGTTAGATATTTTGAACCATATCCGTTTTTTACAAGCCGATCTAAGGACTCGTACATTTGGGATGAAGAGAAAAAAAAATACATTGATTTCTGTAATGGTTATGGTGCCCTACTCTTAGGACACAATAGAAAAGAGATTATTCAGGCAGTATCTAAGCAGCTGGGTAAAGGAACTCTCTTTTGCACCCCTACACAATCTGAAATCGAGCTATCTAAATTAATTATCGGGAATTTTCCCTCTATTGAAAAAGTAAGATTAGTCAATACTGGTGGAGAGGCTACCATGACTGCAATACGACTCGCCCGTGGTTTCACAAAAAAGAAAAAAATCATAAAATTTGAAGGGTGCTATCATGGTGCTCATGATTCTGTCCTTGTAAAAGCTGGTTCTGGTTCTGCACATAATGGCATTTCTATTTCTGACGGCGGGTTGGATGAAGTTTCCAAAAATACTCTGGTCGTACAGTACAACAATGCAGAAGAACTTGAACATACATTGAAAAAAAACAGAGAT